>NZ_JBILKB010000065.1:0-11278 GCF_044376915.1 Flavobacterium sp. | reverse complement strand
AAGAAATCTTCGGCTTCTTTTTTAGTAGCGAAGTTCTTGGGTAATTTTGCTTTGAACGTTTTTCCAGCTTCGTTAGTAAATTCAGCTGTAATACTATAAGAGGCCTCTGGTTTAAACTCTTGGATTTCACGTTCGCGTTCCACAATCAATCGAACAGAAACCGATTGTACACGACCTGCAGACAAACCTCCTTTTACTTTTTTCCAAAGCACAGGCGACAACTCATAACCCACTAATCGGTCCAATACACGTCGGGCTTGTTGAGCATTGACTAAGTTATAATCGATTCCTCTCGGATTATCAATGGCTTTTTGAATAGCAGTTTTGGTAATCTCGTGAAAAACGATACGTTTTGTTTTCTCTGGCTTTAAATTTAATTCTTCCGATAAGTGCCAAGAAATTGCTTCTCCCTCACGGTCCTCATCGGAAGCCAACCAAACCATATCGGCATTTTTAGCTAATCCTTTCAATTTGGTTACCAATGCTTTTTTATCGGCAGATACTTCATATTTGGGCTTAAATCCATTGGCAACATCTACTCCAATTTCTCGCGAAGGTAAATCAGCAATATGGCCATAACTCGATTCCACTTGATACTCACTTCCTAGAAATTTTTCGATGGTTTTTGCCTTTGCAGGTGACTCAACGATTACTAAATTCTTTGCCATTTCACTTTTTGTTTGTTCGGCAAAAGTATCTATTTTTTTTAAATTTTGACTTCTCGATCACATTTTTACCGATAATTAGTTTTAGGAAAGTTTCTTTTTGTCCTATATTAAGGAATAAAAATTGCCATTCCAACAGCAAAATAAAAAATAATCGAAAAAACCTGTTAAACCTTTACTGACATCTTGTCATATTTTAGATTTTAGTATTATCTTTGCAATCCGAAACTTCGGAATTTTACATGGAAATTTACAGTATGGAAAAGGAAATTGACGAAAAAAAACAAGGTCAAAGTTTAGTTTTAGACCAAAAAGAAGGAAATACAAAGAAACTTTTTATCGAGAGTTATGGGTGCCAAATGAATTTTTCAGACAGTGAAATTGTGGCTTCAATTCTTTATGAAAACGGTTACAATACCACTCAAAATCTGGAAGATGCCGATTTGGTGTTGGTCAACACTTGCTCTATTCGCGACAAGGCCGAACAAACCATTCGCAAACGTTTGGAAAAATACAACGCGGTTAAAAAAATTAACCCCGGTATGAAAGTAGGCGTTTTAGGCTGTATGGCAGAACGTTTGAAAAGTCAATTTTTAGAAGAGGAAAAAATTGTCGACATGGTCGTTGGACCCGATGCGTATAAAGATTTACCCAATCTTTTGGCCGAAGTTGAAGAAGGTAGAGATGCTATCAATGTTATTTTATCGAAAGAGGAAACCTATGGTGACATAGCACCCGTGCGCTTGAACAGCAACGGTGTCAATGCTTTTGTTTCTATTACAAGGGGATGTGATAATATGTGTACTTTTTGTGTGGTGCCTTTTACAAGAGGCCGTGAGCGCAGCCGTGAGCCACAAAGTATTTTAGATGAAGTTCAAGATTTATACGACAGAGGATTTAAGGAAGTGACCTTATTGGGTCAAAATGTGGACAGCTACTTATGGTATGGTGGTGGATTGAAAAAAGATTACGTCAAGGCTACGGACATGCAAAAAGCGACGGCTATGGACTTTGCCCAATTACTTGACAAATGTGCTACGTTATTTCCTAAAATGCGTTTTCGATTTTCAACTTCAAACCCACAGGACATGCATGAAGAAGTATTACATGTTATTGCTAAACACCATAACATTTGCAACTACATCCATTTACCGGTTCAAAGTGGAAGCACTCGAATTCTAAAGGAAATGAATCGTCAACACACCCGTGAAGAATACATGGCTTTAATTGATAAAATTTATGCTATAATTCCGGATATATCATTATCGCAAGATATGATTGCTGGTTTTCCTACCGAAACTGAAGCAGATCATCAAGATACTTTGAGTTTAATGGAATATGTAAAATATGATTTTGGATTTATGTTCGCCTATTCTGAACGACCAGGAACCTTAGCTGCCCGAAAAATGGAAGATGATGTGCCTGAAACAATAAAAAAACGCAGATTAACGGAAATTGTAGATTTACAACAAAAACACGGATTAGAGCGAACACAGCGATTCATTGGTCAGGAAGTTGAAGTATTGATTGAAAAAGAATCAAAACGTTCTGATGCACACTGGAGTGGAAGAAATTCGCAAAATACCGTAGTCGTTTTTCCAAAAGAGAACTACAAAGTAGGTGAATTTGTACTTGTAAAAATTACCGATTGTACCGCAGCTACCTTGATTGGAGAAGCCGTGGGATATTCTGAACTAATGAATTAATTTTTTTGTATCAAGTCTCAAGTTTGAAAGTTTCAAGATAACTTTTAGACCTGAAACTTGAAACCTGAAACAAAATATATGGAATCAGTACAAGCTATAAAACAACGATTTGAAATTATTGGGAACGACCCAAAACTCAATCGTGCCGTAGAGAAAGCCATTCAGGTGGCGCCAACGGATATTTCAGTATTGGTCACCGGTGAAAGTGGTGTAGGAAAAGAAAGTATTCCTAAAATTATTCACTCATTATCACACCGTAAGCATGGCAAATATATTGCCGTTAACTGTGGTGCTATCCCTGAAGGAACGATTGATAGCGAACTTTTTGGGCACGAAAAAGGTTCGTTTACTGGCGCAACCAATACGCGTGAAGGTTATTTTGAAGTGGCCAATGGAGGCACTATTTTCTTGGATGAAGTGGGAGAATTACCATTAACGACTCAAGTGCGCTTGTTGCGTGTTTTAGAAAATGGTGAATTTATAAAAGTCGGCTCCTCACAGGTACAAAAAACCAATGTACGGATTGTAGCAGCTACTAATGTAAATATGTTTGAGGCTATAGAAAAAGGGAAATTTAGAGAAGATTTATTTTACCGATTGAGTACGGTTGATATTATGTTGCCGCCCTTACGCGAACGCAAAGAAGACATTCATTTACTTTTTCGAAAATTTGCTGCCGATTTTGCACACAAATACAAAATGCCCGCCATTAAATTGGATGAAGAAGCCATTCAATTGTTGATCAAATACCGATGGAGTGGTAATATTCGTCAACTTCGCAATGTGGCGGAGCAAATTTCTGTTTTAGAAACGAAAAGAGAAATTACCGCACAAACGCTTCTTTCCTATTTACCAACAGAACAATCTCATTTACCGTCAGTAATTGGTTCTAAAAAAGCAGAGAGCGATTTCAGTAACGAAAGAGAAATATTATACAAAGTACTCTTCGATATGAAGAGCGATTTGAACGATTTGAAAAAACTCACCATGGAGTTAATGCAAAACGGAAGTAGTAAAGTCCAAGAAACAAATAAAGGATTAATTCAAAAAATTTACG
This sequence comes from Flavobacterium sp., assembly GCF_044376915.1. Classification (GTDB taxonomy): domain Bacteria; phylum Bacteroidota; class Bacteroidia; order Flavobacteriales; family Flavobacteriaceae; genus Flavobacterium. The sequence goes on along the minus strand of NZ_JBILKB010000065.1, from coordinate 7,850 downwards.
GAAAACCGGAAGAAAATACTATTTTTGAAGAAGAATCGCGTGTGGAAATGTTGCCCACTCAAAGTAAATTGATGCAAGAAAACTTTGATGATGACGAAGATAATTATTTATTTGCCGAAACAGTTGACGAAGAAGAAACTCTGAGTCTTGAGGCCAAAGAAATTGAACTCATCAAAAAATCATTGGAGCGCAATCGAGGAAAAAGAAAAGCAGCTGCGGATGAATTAGGTATTTCAGAACGCACCTTGTATAGAAAAATCAAACAATACGATTTATAATGAAACATAGCATTGTTGTTCTTATTACTGCACTCTCCTTACTGCTAAACAGCTGTGGAATATATAATTTTACAGGAGCAAAACCGATTGATGCAAAGACTTTTCAAGTCAATTATTTTCAAAATAATGCGGAATTAATTGAACCCGGAATTGAACGAACTTTTACGCTTGAATTACAAGATATCATTCAAAATCAAACCAATTTAAATTTAGTTACTCAAGGCGGTGAATTGATTTATGAAGGGGAGATTGTAGAATACCGGATTTCACCCATGACGGCTACTGCCGACCAAAGAGCGGCGCAGAACAGATTAACAATTGCTGTAAATGTTAGATTTTCTAACAGAAACAAAGAAGATGATAACTTTGAAAAAAGATTCTCCTTTTTTTATGATTTTGATGCCAATGCACAATTGGTTGGCCCACAACTTTCTTCAGCACTTGACGAAATTTTTGAACGTATTACACAAGATATTTTTAATGAATCACTTGCTAAATGGTAACTAACTAGTTTTATATTTTGAATACAGCCGACCTTACCTATTTATTAAACAAACCCGAAGCGACGAATGAGAAACAAACGATCGCCCTTGAAAATGTGGTATTACAATATCCCTATTTTCAGTCGGCGCGCGCTTTGCATTTAAAAGGCTTGTACAATCAAGATAGTTTTAGATACAATTACGAATTAAAGAAAACAGCCGCTTACACAACAGATCGTACGATACTCTTTGAATTCATTACTTCGGAACATTTTGCAACGTTACAACAAGATAAAATAGATGCCATTCAGGAGTACATCCAAAACATTAATGTGCAGGGCATTGAAGAAATCAAAATTGAGCAAGTAAATAGCGCTCCAATTGAAGAAGCAGAAGAAAAAAACGCAAGTTTTTCAGAAGAAAAATTAGGCATTGGTGCACCCTTGAACTTTTCAAAAACCGAAAAACATTCCTTTCATGAATGGTTACAACTCACGAAATTGCAGCCCATTGAGCGAGGAACTCCTGAAAATACATCCAATTCTCATGTAGAAAAAGAAAAAAAAATAGCGCTAATAGATAAATTTATAGAAGCAAATCCAAAAATAACTCCTGTTAAAGAACATGTTGAAATTCCTCGAAATACTAGCAAAAGTATTGAAGAACCAACACATTTAATGACTGAAACTTTGGCTAAAGTATTTTTAGAACAAAAAAAATATAATAAAGCGATTCAAGCTTATGAAATTTTAATTTTGAAATATCCAGAAAAAAGTAGTTTCTTTGCAGACCGAATAAATGAAATCAAAAATTTACAACAAAATAATAATTAATTATGGGATTCACAGGTTTTTTAATTGCAATAACAATTGTTTGTTTTTTATTAATCTTAGCGGTTATGGTTCAAAACCCTAAAGGCGGTGGATTATCTTCTTCTTTTGGAGGTTCACAACAATTAGGTGGTGTACAAAAAACAACCGATTTCTTAGACAAAAGTACTTGGACATTGGGCGGTATTTTGATTGCGCTTATCTTATTGTCAAGTTTAAGTTTTAATGGTGGTAATGCCGTTACCGATTCTAAAATTTTAGGACAAGATGATACGACTGCTCCAGCAGCTACTCCAAAAACTCTTGCTCCAAACAAGCAAGCTCCTGCTACAACTGCTCCAGTTGCAACAGATTCTACAAAATAAGAATTAAATCAACATAATTAAATGCCAGCCTGTCAGTGCTGGCATTTTTTATTTCAGAAAAAATGGCATAGTATTGAATTGGCATAATTTCTGAATACGTGAACTGCATTAAATAACAATTAAATTAATACACTATGTCATTAAACATTAAACCTATTTCAGACCGTGTTGTTATTGCTCCATTAGCAGCTGAAACAACAACAGCATCTGGGATTATTATTCCAGATACTGCAAAAGAAAAACCACAAAAAGGAACTGTAGTAGCCGTAGGAAATGGCAAAAAAGACTACACCATGACTGTAAAAGTAGGCGATGTCGTACTTTATGGAAAATATTCTGGAACCGAATTTAAATATGAGGGGAAAGATTACTTGATCATGAGAGAAGACGAAATTTATGCAATTCTTTAATCAAAGATTAAAAAAATTAATCGTTAAACATTAAAAACTAATTAAAATGGCAAAAGATATAAAATTTGATATTGAAGCACGCGATGGTTTAAAACGTGGTGTTGATGCATTAGCCAATGCAGTTAAAGTAACTTTAGGTCCGAAAGGGAGAAATGTAATCATTTCTAAATCTTTTGGAGGTCCAACAGTAACCAAAGATGGCGTTTCTGTAGCGAAAGAAATTGAATTACAAGATCCGTTAGAAAACATGGGAGCCCAAATGGTAAAAGAAGTGGCTTCAAAAACCAATGATTTGGCCGGTGATGGAACAACAACAGCTACGGTATTGGCTCAAGCAATTGTCAAAGAAGGGTTGAAAAACGTTGCAGCTGGCGCCAATCCTATGGACTTAAAAAGAGGAATTGATAAAGCTGTGGAAACCATTGTTAGTGAATTGAGCAAACAAGCTGTTGCCGTAGGTGATTCTTCAGAAAAAATCAAACAAGTTGCTTCAATTTCTGCAAATAATGATGATACCATTGGGGATTTAATTGCAACTGCTTTTTCAAAAGTTGGAAAAGAAGGTGTCATTACAGTTGAAGAAGCAAAAGGCATGGATACTTATGTAGATGTGGTTGAAGGGATGCAATTTGACAGAGGGTATTTATCTCCTTATTTTGTTACCGATGCTGATAAAATGGTAGCTGAATTGAGCAATCCTTATGTACTTTTATACGATAAAAAAATATCAAATTTACAAGAATTACTTCCGGTATTAGAACCAGTAGCGCAATCGGGAAGACCTTTGTTAATCATTGCTGAAGATGTAGACGGACAAGCGTTAGCTACTTTAGTGGTTAATAAATTGCGCGGTGGATTAAAAATAGCTGCGGTTAAAGCACCTGGTTTTGGTGATCGTAGAAAAGCGATGTTAGAAGATATCGCCATATTAACAGGCGGAACTGTTATTGCAGAAGAAAGTGGATATTCATTAGAAAACACTACTTTAGATATGCTTGGAACAGCAGAAAACATAACAATCGATAAAGACAATACTACAATTGTAAATGGAGCTGGAGCTGCCGATAATATTAAGGCAAGAGTCAACCAAATTAAAGCACAGATTGAAACAACAACTTCTGATTATGACCGTGAAAAATTGCAAGAACGCTTAGCAAAATTAGCGGGTGGTGTAGCCGTATTATATGTAGGAGCTGCCTCTGAAGTTGAAATGAAAGAGAAAAAAGACCGAGTTGATGATGCTTTACATGCAACACGAGCAGCCGTTGAAGAAGGAATTGTTGCCGGTGGTGGTGTTGCCTTAGTTCGTGCTAAAGCGGCATTGGTAAACATCAAAGCAGAAAATGCGGACGAAGCTACCGGAATACAAATCATCAATAAAGCTGTAGAAGCCCCATTACGAACTATTGTTGAAAATGCAGGTGGTGAAGGCTCTGTAGTGATCGCAAAAGTTACAGACGGAAAAGACGATTTCGGATTCAATGCAAAAACAGGAGAATACGTTCAAATGTTAGCTGCTGGAATTATCGATCCTAAAAAAGTAACACGTGTAGCGCTAGAAAATGCAGCTTCAGTAGCAGGAATGATCTTGACAACAGAGTGTGCATTAATCGACATCAAAGAAGACACTCCAGCAATGCCTATGGGCGGAGGAATGCCTGGGATGATGTAAATCAATTAATAATAATTTAAAGGCCCAATAGTTTCTATTGGGCCTTTTTTATTTACAACCTATTGTAAAGACAACACCCATGAAGCTTCTCATAATCTTCATCTTTTGCCTTAATGAATTCGGTATCATGTCCAACTGCAGCTATCGCTTTTGCCACGTCTTCCACAGAACATTTGTTTTCGTCGATAATCAAATGTATGTCCTTATGATCGATATGCCAATCGGCGCTTTTTACTCCTTTTACAGAAAAGGCAGCCTTTTCGATTCGTTTTTCACACATTTCGCAATTTCCAGCTACTTTGAATTCTACTTTTTTGTTTTTACTTTTTTTCTCTTGGGCGATACCGCTGAGTGAAAAAAGACTGGCGACTAGTACTACAATAAATGTTTTCATATATTTTTTGTTTGTTGTTATTTAATTTTAAATCGCAATCCGGCATAATACATCTGACCAAAAACAGGACCATACAGCATACTGCTATCAAAGTAATTCCCAAAAGGATTTTCATTTTGTACGATTCCGTTATTTTGCTTGTAATTCCCCATATTTTCACCTCCAATATACATTTCGAATACGCTTGAGAATGTTCGGGTAATTTGTGCGTTTATTACTGCAAATGAAGGAGCATAATCGCCCAATTGATAAGCGACAGGGTTGTTTGCCGTTGAAGGTAATCGCTGTGCTCCTAACCAATTATACGTTACGTCAAATTTCCATTGCTGCCCTTGCTCTTTAATATGCGTTTCAAACGACACATTCCCAAAAAAACGATGTTTGGCTTGCAAGGCACGTTGGAGTTGGCCCGTGGTAAATTGCGTTTGTACATCAAAGTATTTATAGGCTGTTTTAATATTCAAATGCTTTACCAATTCGAGAGAAAACTCCGCTTGAAAGGATTTTGAAAAACTCTTTCCATCTAAATTATAAAACAGAACTTGTTGTGCACTAGCATCCAAATCTACAACGGCTTGATTTTGAAAATCGGTTACATAATAATCTACAATGACTTCAGCACTTTTCTCGAATAGCTTGAATTTTTGGATAAAACTAAGACCATAATTCCATGCGATTTCGGCTTGTAATCCATATAAATTACCATTGGAACTGCGAATTGAAAAATCTCGCGAAGAAGCCAATAAGTGCTGGTTTTCGGCAAAAATATTCGCTGCTCGTTTGCCTCTTCCTATTGAAGCTCTTAGTACAGCTTGATTCCACGGATTATACCTTAGGTGTAACCTGGGCGTAAAAAAAGTTGCCAATCGATTGTGATGATCCACTCGGGCCCCGGCTATCAGACTAAAGTTGTTTAAATTATCATATGTATATTCAAAAAAGGCGCCAATAGAAGTATCTGCCCTCGAAAAATCTTGGGTAAAGTTTACCTGTACCAATTCATCGTATTGATCAAGAGCAAAGTTGACTCCCGTAGTAAACTTATTTTTCGTATTGGTTATTATGGAATTGAACAACAGATTAGAATAAAAACTTTTCTGATGGATATCATAGCGGTTCAAGCCAAAATAGGAATCTTGTCGATGCGACTGAAATGAATTTTGAAATCCGAAACTTTGATAAGGCTGATCTGGAAATACATACCCTGTTTTGTTTGAAACTTCAATTTTTTCGGTATTCACTTCGCTTCCCCATGCATTTGTGGTAAATTTATCACGATCCACATTAAATGCTACCTCCCCCGCTTGTTTGTCATCTTTCATATACCGGAGATTGAAAAAACTTACCCAACCCTTCTCGGTATTGGTGTATTGCCAACGGTTTAATATGTTGACTTGTTTTCCTAGTGGATTGTCTAAAAATCCGTCATTATTCATATCATTTTTCCATACACGAGTGTTTCCATGTACGAATAAAGTCGAACTCAATTGATCCGAAAATTTAGTATTGAAATGGGTATTAATTTCATAACGTTGATCTTGAGAAGCGTAAGCATTTAGAAAAAATGGAATATCATTTACGGGCTTTAAAACCTCATAATTAATTTGGCCCGAAATACTTTCGTAGCCATTAATAACACTTCCGGCACCTTTTGTAATTTGAATGCTTTCGACCCAAGTACCGGGCACAAAAGATAAACCGTAGGCTTGAGAAGCGCCACGAACAGCCGGTATGTTTTCTTCGGCGATTAAAATATAAGGACTCGTTAACCCCAGCATCTTAATTTGCCTGTTCCCCGTTACCGCATCTGAAAAATTGACATCAATGGACGGATTGGTGCTAAAACTTTCTGACAAATTACAGCAGGCTGCTTTTAAAAGTTCCTTTTGCCCCATGGTTTGCACGTTGGTAACTTTATACAGCGAATGCTCGGTACTTTTTCTAGTTTTTGAAACCGTTACGGCTTGCAAACTATTTATTTCTTTGAGGACTATCGTCAAGTTTTCTAGTGTTGCTAATGCAATTTGTTGTGTTTCATAACCTGCAACACTAACAATCAAAAACGAAGATTCAGAAGACTTTGCTATCGAAAAATTTCCCGTGGTTGAAGTATTTGTTGAAATTGTTGTGTTTAGCCACATGACATTAGCACCACTAATGGGTTGCTTATTTGCATCTATAACAATTCCTTTTATTGTTTCTTGAGCCGATGCCACAAACGTAACAAAGCATAACAAGAACGCTATTTTAGTAAACATATTGAATGAGTTTGATGTTAAAATTCAGTGATTTACAGAATAAAAACAAAAAACTTAAGCATAAAAAACAAATTGACAATTGAGCTTATAGAGAGGAGGCCCATGAGAATAGCAATAATATCCAACGCGATTGGATGCACTAATTCCAGATTCAAAACCTATTGAACTCGGTTTCGATTCGGAATTTAAAACAGTAGGCTGAAGTTCTAGCTGAACGATTTTAACCAAAACATCATCTGTTTTCTTTTCAACTTTGACTATTTTATTTGAACAACACGAATCATGTGAAGCTACTTTTGCACAACAGGAAGTAACTTTTTCTAAGCAGGGTTCGTCCGTATTAAATTGAAAAGAAATGGAAGCAATTTCATCCTTACAATAGTGGACAGAAAAATGCAAGCCTATATTGGCAACAAAAATAAGAAGGGCTAAAAAAAAACTTATTTGTTTTCTGAAATGCATGGCACAAAAATACAAATTAATTTGATCGGTATTGCAAATAAAACGCTGGAACAAATAACATTAACAACATTGGCTGTATTAAAAAACGGCGCACATAAAACAAAACCATGTAATTAGGCGATTCAAAAAGAAATACTATTGCAAAAAAAGCAAGCAACAAAACTAAAAGAGCTAAAACATACAATTTACCGGCAAACCAGAGCATTTGTTTCTGCTTGAAAAAGCAGTAAAGTATGGCTAACGAAAAAATTGTATTTAAGGAAAATCGAAATATAAGTCCTAAAAACAAGGGTACAGCTTCAAAAATTGGCAATGTGCTATTCTTAAAATCACTTTTAAAAAACGCTAAAAAAGGATCGTAAAAAAGCACCTCTTCAAAGGCCCTTATAAGCACCAAACCAAACATTGATAGGGCCAAAACAACAACCCTTGCTTTATTATGTAGCAGATTTTCGAGCATAATCAGAAAATTTAGTTACCCATAAAATCCACAATAAAAATACAGCACCATAAATAATAAGAGGAAAAATAGTACCGTGTAGCAGTGCACCATATTGTTTGTAATGGTATAGGGCAAAACACAGAAAAGCAATGCGAAAGCAATTGAGTATGTGCAACAAAAAGATACCAAGCAAAATATATATAACTGTTTTTTTCCATTGAGCCGAAAACGCAAAAATAAAAGCGGCAAATAATATC
>NZ_JBILKB010000012.1:0-37294 GCF_044376915.1 Flavobacterium sp. | reverse complement strand
TATTGAAGACGATGTAGAAATTGGTTCGTGTACAACTATAGATAGAGCAACATTAGGCTCAACTGTAATACGAAAAGGTGTAAAATTGGACAATCACATACAAGTAGCCCACAACGTTGAAATTGGAGAAAACACTGTAATCGCCTCGCAAACCGGAATAGCGGGTTCTACTAAAATTGGAAAAAACTGCATGATAGGCGGACAAGTTGGTTTTGCGGGTCATCTTATTATAGGGGATCATGTAAAAATACAAGGGCAATCTGGAATTACAAGAAATTTAAGTGATGGTGAAACCGTTCAAGGAACTCCAGCTCTTACCTATGGAGATTATGCAAAATCTTATGTTCATTTTAAAAATTTACCAAAAATTGTATCCGATTTGGAACAATTAAAAAAACAACAATTATAATTTAATAGCTTACAATCATGGTTAAACAAACCACAATAGCCAGTGAGGTTTCATTAACAGGAGTTGGATTACATACAGGTCAAGAAGTTACTATGACTTTTAAGCCAGCACCCATCAATAACGGATTTACATTCGTAAGAGTAGATTTGGAAGGTATGCCCATAATTGAAGCGGATGCCAATTATGTAGTCAATACCCAACGCGGCACCAATTTAGAAAAAAGGGGTGTAATGATTCAAACTCCTGAACATGTTTTGGCAGCGCTAGTGGGTTGTGATTTAGATAATGTTATTATTGAATTGAATGCCTCTGAATTACCCATCATGGATGGTTCTTCTAAGTATTTTGTTGAAGCCATTGAAAAGACTGGGATTGTTACACAAGATGCAGAGCGCAAAGTATATGTAGTAAAAGATGTGATTACATACGTTGATGACGCTACAGGTAGTGAAATAACAGTGATTCCTAGTGATCATTATTGTGTTACAGCGATGGTTGACTTTGGTACCAAAGTATTAGGTACTCAAAACGCCACCATGAAGAATATTACTGAATTCAAAAGTGAAATTGCTAATTGTAGAACCTTTAGTTTTTTACATGAATTAGAAAGTTTATTGAATAACGGTTTGATTAAAGGTGGGGATTTAAACAATGCCATTGTTTATGTTGATAAAGAAATTTCGACTGAAACTATGGAAAACCTAAAGAAAGCTTTTAACAAAGACAGTATCACTGTTAAAGAGAATGGCATCTTGGACAACCTTATATTACACTATCCTAACGAAGCAGCTCGTCATAAATTATTAGATATTGTAGGTGATTTATCATTAATAGGCACAAAAATTCAAGGTAAAATTATTGCCAACAAACCCGGACATTTTGTAAATACTCAATTTGCAAAAAAATTATCAAAATTGATAAAGTTAGAAGAACGAAACAATGTTCCTGTATATGACATCAACAAAGAACCTGTATTAGATATCCATGGCATTATGGATCTTTTACCACACAGACCCCCGTTTTTATTGATCGATAAAATATTAGAATTATCCGACACGCATGTTGTTGGGTTAAAAAATGTTACGATGAATGAGGATTTTTTTAAAGGTCATTTTCCAGGAGCACCAGTTATGCCAGGGGTTTTACAAGTTGAAGCTATGGCTCAGACGGGAGGAATTTTGATTTTGAGTACAGTTCCTGATCCTGAAAATTACCTTACTTATTTCATGAAAATTGATAATGTAAAGTTTAAAAATAAAGTATTGCCTGGTGATACCCTATTTTTTAAATGTGATTTAATTTCACCTATCAGAAGAGGAATTTGTCATATGCAAGGTTATACTTATGCTAACGGTAAGTTGGTTTCTGAAGCTGAATTGATGGCGCAAATCGTAAAAGTAAAATAACAGAACACTCATTTAGTGTAGTACAATTAAAATTTAAAATTGAATATATGAATCAACCATTAGCTTATGTGCATCCTGGTGCTAAAATAGCAAGAAACGTTGTAATTGATCCCTTTACAACCATTCATAATAATGTTGAAATAGGTGAGGGAACTTGGATTGGTTCAAATGTTACCATCATGGAAGGCGCACGCATCGGTAAAAACTGTAATATTTTTCCAGGTGCAGTCATTTCTGCAGTTCCACAAGATTTAAAATTTGGTGGAGAAGAATCTTTAGCTGTTATTGGTGACAATACTACTGTAAGAGAATGTGTTACAATCAATAGAGGTACTGTTGCTTCGGGTCAAACAAAAATTGGAAACAATTGTTTAATTATGGCAACCGCACATATTGCACACGATTGCCATATTGGTAACAATGCAATCATTGTAAATGGTGTTGCTTTAGCAGGACACGTTACTGTGGGTGACTTTGCTATTATTGGAGGACTTGCTGCAGTGCACCAATTTATTTCAATTGGAGATCACGCAATGATTTCAGGGGGTTCATTGGTCCGTAAAGACGTACCACCTTATACAAAAGCAGCAAAAGAGCCTTTGTCTTATGTAGGAATCAATTCTGTAGGTTTACGAAGAAGAGGTTTTACTACTGATAAAATTAGAGAAATTCAAGATATATACAGAATATTGTATCAAAAAAATTACAATACAACACAAGCATTAAGCATTATCGAAGCAGAGATGGAAGCTACTCCAGAGCGTGATGAAATTTTAGATTTCATTCGTAATTCTTCACGAGGAATTATGAAAGGCTACACAGGTTCTGTATAATTAAATTACTAACTTAATTCAAAAAATAATAAAATGGCAAGTACATCAGATATCAGAAACGGTTTATGTATCAAATACAATAATGATATTTATAAAATTATTGAGTTTTTACATGTGAAACCAGGTAAAGGACCAGCTTTTGTTAGAACCAAATTAAAATCATTGACCAATGGAAAAGTTTTAGACAATACTTTTTCAGCGGGACATAAAATTGACGAAGTACGTGTTGAAACTCATACTTTTCAATATTTATATGCTGAAGGCGATCAGTTTCATTTCATGAACAATGAATCGTTTGAACAAATTACTTTGGATAAAAATGTATTAGACGCTCCAGATTTATTAAAAGAAGGAACCAACGTAATGATTCAAATCAATGCCGAAACCGAAGCACCATTATCAGTAGATATGCCGGCTTCTATAGTATTGGAAGTTACCTATGCCGAACCAGGAGTAAAAGGAAATACAGCAACTAATGCAACCAAACCAGCTACAGTAGAAACGGGAGCATCAGTAAATGTTCCTTTGTTTATAAATGAGGGCGATAAAATTAAAATTGATACCGCTACCGGAAATTACATGGAACGCGTTAAAGAATAATTTAAGTAAAAATTGAAGAGTAATTAGTAAATAGCCAAGCAACTAATTACTCTTTTATATTTTACGTGACACAAATTAAATGCTCTAAACTCTTACAAATGAAATTTCCAAAAGTTTATCCTCTAAATGAAATTGCACAAATTATCAACTGCAAATTTGTGGGAGATGCTAATTTTCCAGTAAGCGGTATGAATGAAATTCATGTTGTAACACCTGGAGATATTGTTTTTGTAGATCATCCCAAATATTATGACAAAGCGCTACAATCAGCTGCGACCATAGTTTTGATCAATAAAGAAGTAGCATGTCCAGAGGGAAAAGCTTTGTTAATTTCAGACGATCCCTTCAGGGATTTTAACATTCTTACAAAGTACTTTAGACCGTTTCAATATTCAAATACTTCCATCTCCGATACAGCACAAATAGGTGAGGGTACAGTTATTCAGCCCAATTGTTTTATAGGACATCATGTGAAAATTGGTAAAAATTGTATCCTACATGCCAATGTGACCATTTATGATCATACGGTAATTGGAGATCATGTAATGATTCACTCCGGTACCATTTTAGGGGCGGATGCTTTTTACTACAAGAAAAGACCAGAAGGTTTTGATCAATTGCTTTCGGGTGGTCGTGTGGTGATTGAAGATAACGTTGGAATTGGTGCTTTGTGTACCATTGATAAAGGAGTTACTGGCGATACAACTATTGGCGCCGGAACTAAGATTGACAACCAAGTGCATGTAGGTCACGATACCGTGATTGGAAAAAAATGTTTAATTGCTTCACAAACCGGAATTGCTGGATGTGTTGTTATTGAAGACGAAGTTACACTATGGGGTCAGGTAGGAACGACTAGTGGGATTACCATTGGAGCAAAAGCAGTGATTATGGGTCAAACGGGAGTTACAAAAAGTATTGAAGGTGGTAAAACCTATTTCGGAACACCTATTGAAGAATCTCGAGAAAAACTCAAGCAATTGGCAAATGTGAAGCGCATTCCCGAAATTATCGAAAAATTAAAACAAAATGACAAATAAGGAAAAAATTGAATTTTTGTTAAAAGAAGAAGGAATTAGAGACAAACAATTTTTACAATCGTTACTTCATGATGATTTTAAATTGGAATGGGATAGTTCGAATGGGAATTCTGTTTTAGACAAAAATTTTATTTTAAATTTAAGTGATGTCATCAATGCGAATTACGAAATTTCGTATTTTGAAATTTCGCATTTAATTGAAGACAAAGACAAGATTGTTGTCAAGTATAATCATAAAGTAGCCACTGTTGAAAATCCAAATGAAATTATGCTGATTGCAAAAGTAGTTGCCATTTGGAGTTTCAAAGAAGGAAAAGTAATCGATGGATACCTAATTAGCAAACCGAACTAAAAAAACATGCTAAAAAATGCAACAGTATTTACTAAAAAACTTATTTTTGCATCACAATTTTAAACACAATTTAATTCATATATCATGAGCGTTTTAGTTAATAAAGATTCAAAGATAATTGTACAAGGGTTTACAGGTAGCGAAGGTACATTCCACGCTTCACAAATGATTGAGTACGGAACAAATGTAGTAGGAGGTGTAACACCAGGAAAAGGGGGAACTACCCATTTAGATCGTCCTGTTTTTAATACCGTTAAAGATGCTGTAGATCAAGCAGGTGCAGACACTTCAATTATTTTTGTACCGCCAGCATTTGCAGCGGATGCTATCATGGAAGCAGCGGATGCCGGTATCAAAGTTATCATTGCAATTACCGAAGGTATTCCGGTTGCCGATATGATCAAAGCCAATGATTATATTAAAAATAGAGATTGTCGTTTAGTCGGTCCAAATTGCCCCGGAGTTATTACTCCAGGAGAAGCAAAAGTAGGCATTATGCCTGGTTTTGTTTTCAAAAAAGGGACTGTAGGTATTGTATCTAAATCGGGTACTTTAACGTATGAAGCTGCAGACCAAGTAGTAAAGCAAGGTTTAGGAATAACAACCGCTATCGGAATTGGTGGTGATCCAATTATCGGGACTACTACAAAACAAGCTGTTGAATTGCTAATGAATGATCCTGAAACTGAAATTATTATCATGATTGGTGAAATTGGAGGTCAATTAGAAGCAGATGCGGCTCGTTGGGTTAAAGCAGACGGAAATCGCAAACCAGTTGTTGGTTTTATCGCTGGTGAAACAGCTCCAAAAGGAAGAACAATGGGTCATGCTGGTGCTATTGTAGGTGGTGCTGATGATACAGCAGAAGCTAAGAAACGCATCATGAGAGAAAACGGAATTCATGTGGTAGATTCTCCAGCTGAAATTGGTAAGAAAGTAAAAGAGATATTAGGTTAATCTAATTCATATAGAATAAAAAATCCCGCACTAGCGGGATTTTTTATTGCATCTTATTTTCAAATTAACGAAAAGGACTAGACCATTTTGTATTGGTATAAACATCATTGCCCGACAACGTCTTCAAAAAAGCTATAACTGCATTTACTTCATTGCTTCTTAAATTAAGTTGTTGCCCTCTTCCATTTGGTTTTAATCGAGGATCTAAATTTGGATTATTTGCTGCTGCAGCGGAAAGATCTCCGTAATGACCAATAGCCGCTTGAAGAGAAGCAATAACTCCGGTATGCATCATAGGACCGTTTGCATCACCTAATCGATTGGCAACATCGCGTAACGAAGGTGCCCGTGTGTTGGTAAAATCGGAACCACCATTAATTGAACCCCCAATACCATTGCTTAATGAGTTGGGATCGATATCAAATTCTGGTGCATTGTGACAACCATTACATCCCAAACCTCCTCCAGTTCTAAAACCATTCGTATCAAAAGTAGGCGGGGTCAAAAATAAATTTTTACCTTGATTTTCTTCAGCAGTGAAATTCGTAAAAGGTTGGGCTTCATTAGGCGCTAGGGCTCTACCTGCATCATATTTTGAATCAAATGATTGAATGCTTTTAATGAATTGCGATAAGGCATTTTGAATCTTTACTTCTGTAATTTCTTCTGAACCATATACAAATTTAAACAGTTCACGATAATAACCAACGGCTGTTAATTTTACAATCAAATCAGCAAATGATAAATCTCCATTTTGACCACTAAATCCCATTTCGCCATGATCTTTAATAGGCATGGTCGTTTGTGTTTCTAAATTGATTGCGCGTTCGTCCCAGAAAAATTTTCGTTCGTTTGCAAATCGTACATTAATAAGACGCATAGAATGTCTTCCAGTTGTTTCATTAACTCCTTGGCTGGCAATTGCACCGTCACTGAATGCCTTGGATTGCATGTGACAACTGGAACAAGAAATTGTATTGTTTGAGGAAAGCTTTTTATCATAGAACAACACTCTGCCTAATGTAGCGCCCGCATCGGTAATTAAACTTCCTTGTGTATTGTTTTTGGTAATGTAGCTGGGTACTGTTTGATTAGCATAATTATCCAAATTTTCAAGATTAATGGAAGAGCCAAATTCAGCTTCAACAAATGGATAAGAGTTGACATCTTCGTATGCATCATCCGAATTATTACTACAGGAAACCATTACAAGAATTCCCAAAAAGCAGAGCGATAGATATTTTTTCATTGATTTATTTTGTTAAGATTTTATTTAGACCGGATTCTTATAAAAAGGTTTAACCGTCTCTGTCTTTTTTATACTTTAAAATATTCTTATATTTGAGCGCTAATAGAATTTTAGCTTAATGCTGTTCCATTAAAGTACGTCGGTATTATTAATTAGTGCTGGCAAATAAAACCAAATTAAACACATTATGAAATTATTAGAAGGAAAAGTTGCTATTATTACTGGTGCAAGCCGTGGTATTGGTAGTGGAATTGCAAAAATATTTGCTCAACAAGGTGCTCAAGTGGCCTTTACGTATAGTTCATCTGCCGAATCGGCTTTTGCATTAGAAAAAGAATTGTTGGCTTTTGGGTCAAAAGCTAAAGGATACCAATCGAATGCAGCCAATTTTGAGGAAGCACATAAATTAGTCGATGATGTACTGGCTGATTTTGGAACAGTTGACATCTTAATCAACAACGCGGGTATCACAAAAGATAATTTATTAATGCGTATGTCTGAAGAAGATTTTGATAAAGTAATTGAAATCAACTTAAAATCGGTTTTCAATATGACAAAAGCAGTTCAAAAAATCATGCTTAAAAACCGTGCAGGTTCTATAGTAAATATGAGTAGTGTAGTAGGAGTGAAAGGAAATGCTGGACAAGCTAATTATGCTGCATCAAAAGCAGGGATGATCGGATTTACAAAATCCATTGCATTGGAATTAGGTTCAAGAAATATTCGTTGCAACGCCATTGCACCTGGATTCATTGAAACCGAAATGACAGCAAAATTAAATGAAGACGTGGTAAAAGGATGGAGAGAAGCTATTCCTTTAAAAAGAGGAGGTTCTCCAGAAGATGTTGCCAATGTATGCGTTTTTTTAGGATCAGATATGAGTGCTTATGTTACTGGGCAAGTTATTAATGTTGATGGAGGTATGCTCACGTAATAGTGAAATGAGGGATTCGTTTATACTAATGAAAACGAAGCCAAAATCGTAAAGGGAATAAATAATAATGACAAGGACTACCTTAATACTTCTTATTCTATCAGTAATTATTGCTGGGTTTTTGTCGTTTTATCAGTATATTTATAAAGTCAAAAAGAAGTCAAAATTGATTTACTTTTTGACTTTTTTACGTGGAATGAGTTGGGTTATACTTTTCTTGCTGTTGATTAATCCAGTCATCAGCATTAAAAGTAATGAAATTCAAAAAACACCACTACCAATCGTTTTTGACAATTCAAAATCCATTTCGGAAGTAAAGGGTACGGCTTCATCTTTACAGTTATATGAGAAGATAAAATCTGATAAAGCATTGTCGGCCAAATTCGATGTGCAATTTTATGCATTTGACGATACATTTGAAGTCTTGCGTACATTAGATTTTAAAGGAAAACAATCGGATATTGACGGTGTAGCTAAAAATTTGAAACAATTGTATCGCAATAAAGTACATCCAATTGTGCTTGTTACTGATGGAAATCAAACACTAGGCAATGATTATGTGTTTAGCTTCAAAGAAAACGCGGATGTTTATCCAATTGTATTAGGCGATACAACTACTGTTATTGATTTAAAAATTAATCAAATTAACGTCAATAAATATGCGTTTTATAAAAATAAATTTCCTGTAGAAGTACTGTTGCAGTACAACGGTAATCAGCAAGTGTCTTCCAACTTTAGTATAGCAAATGGCAATCAAATCGTTTGTAAGCAACAATTAGTTTTTAGTAAAAATAAAAGATCCCAAACTTTACGTTTACTATTGGATGCCAATTCTGTTGGAATGTCAACCTACAAAGCCACCATAACCTCAAAAATAAAAGAAAAAAACACCTACAATAATTCCAAGAAGTTTGCTGTTGATATTCTAGATCAACGCTCAGAAATTGCAATAGTAAGTACGATAAACCATCCTGATATTAGTGCATTAAAAAGGAGTATTGAAGTGAATAAACAACGTAAAGTAACTGTTGTTAATCCTAAAGAAATCAAATCATTACAAAATTATTCACTTTTAATTTTATACCAGCCAAATTCGTTTTTTTCAGCTGTTTTTGAACAGAATAAAGTTGCAAAATTAAATACGTTTGTTGTTACGGGAACTAGTACCGACTTTAATTTTTTAAACCAACAACAAACCGAATTGCAATTTAAGGTTTCGGGTCAAAATGAAAATTATTTAGCGCATTTTGAAAATGATTTTAATCTTTTTGCACAGGATAATATTGGGTTTGAAAATTTCCCACCTCTAGAGCATAAATTCGGCACTATAGTACCAAAAACGAATACTTCTACATTGCTTTCAGCGCGCATTAATGGAGTTCAATTGCAAAATCCCTTACTTACTTTTGCAGAAAACGGTACCAAAAGATCGGCATATCTATTGGGAGAAAATGTATGGAAATGGCGATTAGAAAGTCATTTAAATTCCAATTCGTTTACCAATTTTGACTTACTTACGGATAAAATCATTCAATATCTAGCTACCAATTCAACTAAAAATAATTTGACTGTAAACTTTGATTCCTTTTACGATTCAGGGGATAATATTTTGATTTCTGCAGCTTATTTTAATAAAAATTATGAGTTTGATGATAAGGCGCAATTAACGATTCGTGTAGAAAATAAGAACACAAAAGCTACAAAAAAATACGATTTATTAAAAACCAATTCGCAATATCAAGTAAATTTAGACGGATTGGCTCCTGGTTCGTATTCTTTTACTCTGACAGAAATTAAATCCAGATCAAAGGTTACAGGTTTTTTTGAAGTGTCTGATTTTGATCTAGAAAAACAATTCGTAAATCCAGACAAATTAAGGCTTAATCAATTAGCAGATGCCACTAAAGGATCCTTATATTATCCCAATCAAATCGACTCGTTACTGGATAAATTAATTGCCGACGAAAACTATTTACCAATTCAAAAACAAACGATTATAAAAACACCATTAATTGATTGGAAGGCACTTTTAGTGTTTTTAATTGTTCTTCTCAGCGTGGAATGGTTTGTTCGAAAATACAATGGAATGTTGTAATTTTTCTCCATTTTCATAATCCAATCAATTATCCAAACTTAATATTTGCTTAAGGCTAAGTAGCCTAATACTATTTTTACTTATTTTTGGTTAAGATTAAGTAGATAATAGAAAAATTAATTATCATGTATATAAAAACAATCACTTTTAGTATTTTATTCTTCATCTCAAGTTTTGGCTTTTCCCAGGATTGGAAAATTGATTTTGAAGCAGCTAAGAAACTAGCATCCGATCAAGACAAGAATATTATTATAGTCTTTTCAGGTTCGGATTGGTGTGCGCCTTGTATTAAATTAGATAAAAATATATGGCAATCAGAGGCATTTAAAAAGGAAGCCGAAAAAGAGTGGTTATTAGTAAAAGCTGATTTTCCAAGAAAAAGAGCCAATGAATTGTCTAAGGAACAAACGGATCACAATAGAAAATTGGCTGAAAAATATAATATGGAAGGTAGTTTTCCATTAGTAGTATTACTAGACAAAAATGCGAAAGTATTGGGTAAGATGGGATTTAAAAATGTTACTCCAGAAGAATACATTAAAATGATTCATGACATAGCGAAAAAATGAAACAATTAGCTCTATTTCTATCATTACTTATAAGTGGTCATTTGTTTGCACAGCAATTATTCCAGAAGAAGAAAAGCCTTTTAGGTAGTCCATTTGAAATAACAGTTGTTGCAAAAGATTCAGTACAAGCCAATCAATTTGCAGAAATGGCTTTTGCTGAAGTAACGCGTATTGAACATTTAATTTCAGATTGGATTCCTACTACTCAGATTTCTAAAGTAAATCAACAAGCGGGAATTTCACCAGTTAAAGTAGATTTAGAAGTATTTGAATTAGTAGAACGTGCCATAAAAATATCTAGACTAACCGATGGGGCATTTGATATTAGTTATGCATCTATGGATAAAATTTGGTATTTTGATGGAAGCATGAAAAGCATGCCCACAATTGAAGCTATAAATAATTCGGTTGCAAAAGTAGGGTATAAACATATTATTTTGGATGCAAACCATTCCACCATTTTTCTCGAAAAAGTGGGCATGAAGCTTGGCCTTGGCGGAATAGGTCAAGGATACATAGCCGATAAAATCAAAGTATTGCTGCAAAAAAATGGTTGTACTTCAGGTTTGGTTAATGTTTCTGGGGATATCAATACATGGGGAAAACAACCCGATGGTAGCGATTGGTCGGTAGGAATTATTAATCCGATGAATAAAAATAAAGTATTTGCTACTTTTCCTTTGAATGATAGCGCTGTTGAGACATCGGGAAGTTATGAAAAATATGTAACATTTTATGGAAAGCGCTATTCTCACATTATTGATCCTCGAACGGGTTATCCCGCTATTGGAATAGTAAGTGTTTCGGTTTTTGCAAAACAAACAGAATTAGCCGACGCACTTGCTACTGGAATATTCGTATTGGGAGTAGAAGTTGGTTTAGATTTGGTCAATCAATTGAAAGGAATAGGATGTATAATTGTAGATGAAAAAGGAGCAATTCATGCTTCAAAAAATATAGACATTAAAAAATTTAAATAAATGAAAAAAATTTGTGCTGTAGTTGTTTTGTTTTCGGCCATGGTTTCTTGTAATTCGGTTAAAGAATACGACAAACAATACATTAACGATCCCGATATGAAATTGTCAGCTAGAAGTTCTGAGCGTTATGAAACAACATTTCAGGTCTACAGAGAAGCTGCATCGGGTGCCAATGGAGGAAAAACCGGTGGTGGATGTGGATGTAATTAAGAAATCAATATGAAAAATTATATTATAATAGTACTCTTATTCCTTAACACTGTATCCTTTTCGCAAGAAAAAGATTCAACTGCTTTAGCTTACAAAAAAAGAGTATTGGAGGGTGTTGAAGTCGACTTCTTATTGAGTTATTACCAACAAAAAGGTATACATTCTTCGGTTTCAGGCGGAATGGGTTCTGAAAAATTAACCGATTTAGCTTCCAATTTTACGGTATCTATTCCCTTAAATGATGACGATGTATTGACTGTTGATGCGGGTCTTTCTGCATATACTTCAGCATCATCTAGCAACATTAATCCGTTCAATGCTACAGGTGCCTCTGGGCGTGGTGGTGATGATGACGATGATGATGATAGAAGAGTTGCTGCAACAGGTCCGTATGGTACACCATGGCAAGCATCTTCAGGTGCATCGGCTCAGGATGTATTGGGATCTGCCATTATAAATTATAGCCATTCTAGCGATAATCGCAATTTTATTTGGAGTTCAGATATAGCCTTTTCAAATGAATATGATTATACTTCCATAGGTTTTGGGGGAGGTATCAGCCAGTTATTTAATAATAAAAATACCGAATTATCATTAAAGGCAAGCGTTTATCTCGATCAATGGCGTCCAATTTATGCTACCGAATTACACGAATATGCTCGTTATGGAACAAACTTCCAAAACAATGGCTTTTTCAGTGGCGTTACTATTTTAAATCAAAGCGGAATTGCTTCAACGGGTTATATTCCATCTGATTTTAAACCTTGGAATGCTACAAACAGAAATTCTTATGCCGTTTCCTTTGCCTTTTCTCAGGTAGCTACAAAAAAGATGCAGTTTTCATTGTTTTTGGATGTCTTGCAACAAGAAGGAATGTTATCTACACCATACCACCGCATTTATTTTGCAGACAAGGCCAATTATTATATAGGCCAAGCCCAATATATTCCAGTATATGAAACCAATCAAAACAGAGGCGTTTATCATTTAGCTGATGATGTGGAACGTTTGCCTTCTACTCGTTTTAAAACACCAATTGGTAGCCGTTTAAATTACTATGTAAACGAGCGAATAGCTATTAGAACCTATTACCGTTACTATTGGGACGATTGGGGTATCACTTCACATACTGCTAGTGTTGAATTACCTGTTAAGTTATCGGATCAATTTACGTTTTCTCCAACCTATCGCTACTATACCCAGCAAAGTTCAAAATATTTTGCACCTTATGAAACTCATTTTTCGACAGAGACATACTATACATCTGATTATGATTTATCAACCTTTACCACATCACAATATGGATTTGGGTTGCATTATACAGATATATTTACAAATGCTAAAATTTTTAATTTCGGACTCAAAAATATCGATTTCAGATACAATCATTATGATAGAAATGATGGATTACAAGCAAATATTGTAACTGTAGGACTGAAATTTGTCGAAGAATAATTCTACATTATGCACATTCTAATTGTTGAAGATGAAAAAGGTATTGTTGATTTTCTCAAGCAAGGGTTAGAGGAAGAGGGATTTAGTATATCCCATGCAGCAAATGGTAAAGAAGGTCTTGATTTGGCTATTTCATTACCAATTGACCTGATATTATTAGATTGGATGTTGCCCAAAATGACTGGAATCGAAGTTTGTAAAGCCATACGTTTGCAAAAAAATACGCCCATTATTTTTTTAACGGCCAAAGATACAGTTCAAGAAACGATTGAAGGGCTTAAAGCGGGTGCTAATGATTACATTAAAAAACCGTTTTCTTTTGATGAGCTTTTAGAGCGTGTAAAGATTCATTTCAGAAACAATGGCTTACCAAAAAAATTAACCCTTGGAAATATTACTTTGGATAAAAATAAATTTCAAGTGTTTGTAAATGATGTGGAAGTATCATTGACCCAGCGTGAATTTGAATTGCTTGAATATTTAATTAAAAACAAAGGAAGCGTTTGTACACGCCACAAAATTATTGAGGACGTTTGGGATATTCATTTTGATTACGATACTGGTGTAATTGATGTTTTTATGAATGCCATCCGAAAAAAACTCAATCTTTCAAAAGATGAAGAATTAATTAAAACTATTCGAGGAGTAGGATATATTGCCAATGACTAATTTCTTTTCTTTTTCCTTTAAAAACAGAATTGCATTTCATTACATTTTGAGTGGTGCACTTCTTATCGCCCTGGTTTTTTTATTCCTTTATTCAATCGTTAAATATAATGTTAACCAACATATTAACGAAGGAATTCAAGACGAGTTGAACAAACATCTTGATGATGTAACTACTGATTCAAATGACACATACTTAATTCATGTTGACCAATGGCGTGCTCGCGAACACAATACCATTAGCGTGAATCCTGTTTTTGTTCAATTCTACGACAATAACAAACAACTTATTGATAAATCGCCCAATTTAAAGAGTGCTAATTTATTATTGTTTGAGAATCAAAATAACAATTTATTCATTGATACTTCATTAAATGATATTCCAATACGACAAATTCAAACAACAATAGTAAATAAAAATAGAGTAGTGGGCTTTTTGGTAGTAGCAATGTCTTTAGAAGATTTTGAAATTGTTGAACTATTAAGAAATGTACTTTTGGTGATTTTCCCACTAATTATTTTCTTTTTATTTTTTATTGCTCGATTTTTTGCAGGAAGAAGCATAAGACCCGTTAACACCATTATTGAAACCTCTAATCAAATTACGCAAGATAATTTGCAAATGCGGATTCCACTTCCAACAAATAAAGATGAGTTGTATGTGTTGTCTCAAAACATCAATCACTTATTGGATCGTATAGAACATGCAATCGAGCGCGAAAAGCAATTTACATCCGATGCTTCACATGAATTACGAACTCCGTTGGCCGTGATAAAAGGAACAATGGAAGTATTGATTCGAAAACCCAGAAATCAACATGAATATGAAGAAAAAATTAGTTTTTGTATTTCAGAAGTGGATCGTTTAAACCATATGGTTGATCAATTGCTACTCTTGGCTCGATTTGAAAATCAAAAGCAAAACATCAAAAATGATTCGGTTTATTTAAATGCCATAGTGTTGGATGTATTGGCGCGATTTTCAATTAAAATTAAAAACAAAAAACTGAATATAACTACTAATTTTTCAAAAGATTATACTATAGCATCCGACAACTATCTAGTGACAATTATCATAAGTAATTTAATTTCCAATGCCATAAAATATACAAATAATGAAGGGGAAATATCGTTACTATTATTTGATACTAGCAACAACATACAATTTTCAATTATTGATAATGGAATTGGCATAACAACTTCCGATATAGCTAAAGTATTTCAATCCTTTTACCGTTCAGATAGTTCCAATCACGAGACTATTAAAGGAACAGGACTCGGACTATCCATTGTAAAACGACTTTGCGATTTATTAAACATTGAAATTACTATTGAAAGCGAGTTAGAAGCAGGTACAATTATAAATTTAAGTTTTCCAATAGAGAAACTTAAGTAGCTCTTAAGTTTTCTTTGCTTTTTTTTAAGTAATTTTAGTAAAGAAAAATGAATAATAACTTTTAATTTCTAAAATATGAACGACGCACATGTACACCTGGTAGTAAATCATTTTCCAATTATTGGAACCTTATTTGGTTTAGGCATCTTATTGGCCGGAATTTTCATGAAAAACAACGTCATTAAAAATATAGCTTACATTTTATTTTTGGTGGCTGGTATTTTTGCAGCTGTGAGTATGGCAACAGGTGAAGGGGCAGAAGAAATTGCTGAAAAACTTCCTTCGGTAACTGATCAAATCATACACGAGCACGAAGAAATGGCTGAAAAATTAGCGATTGTACTTTATGCTCTCGGATTGGTTTCGCTTATCGGATTGTACGCAAACCTTAAGAATCATGCAAAAGCTTCTTTAGTATCTTATCTAGCGGTTGCAATAGCAATTGTTGGCGTGTTCCTTGGAAAACAAACGGGAACTACTGGGGGTGAAATTAGACATACCGAAATTAGAACCAATGCTACTGCTACAGCTGTGGATCAAAATGGAGTAGGAGAGGCCGAAGATGACGATTAATTTCGTGTAATTGTGTACATTTGTCAAAAAGGATTTTATGCTACAACCTTCCATTTTTAACTACTTACGCCAACTCAAAGAAAACAATAACCGCGAGTGGTTTGCATCGAATAAAAAGGCTTTTCAAGTTGAAGAACAACTTGCAAAAGCTTTTTTTATGGCAGTAAATACCGATTTAGAAAAAATTGATAATCTGGATAAAATGCAGGTATTTAGAATCTACCGTGATGTCCGATTTTCAAAAGACAAATCCCCTTATAAAAATCATTTTAGTGTGGGCTTTAACCGAAGTAAACCCTTATTAAGAGGAGGCATGTATCTTCACATAGAAGACAATGCTAGTTTTGTGGGAGGTGGTTTTTGGGAACCCAATGCAGTCGATTTGTTTCGCATTCGTAAAGAAATAGAAGTCGATGCTTCTGAATTGCGCGCCATTATTGCGGAAGAAACTTTCCAGAAATATTTTAGAACACTGCATGGAGACGAACTAAAAACAGCACCAAAAGGATTTGATAAAGCACATCCGGCTATAGATTTACTGCGAAAAAAACAATTTTTACTGACCCGGAGTTTTACTAATGAAGAAGTCGTTTCTGCAGAATTTCAAAGAGAAGTATTGGCAAGTTTTAAGGCAATGCGACCCTTTTTTGATTACATGAGTGATGTGTTGAATACGGATCTCAATGGAGAATCTTTGATTTAAATTAGTCCAAAAGCTGTAGTTGACTTTTCAATCGTTCGATCAATAAATTCATCATTCGTTTATTAAGATTTGAAGAATTTTGAGTATATGTTTCAAATTCTTCCAATGTAAAAAAACCAATGATCATTCCTTTCAAGATATTTCTAAATTTCATGTCCCGCTGTATCGCTTTATCAATGACCAACATTTTTTTCTCTGGGGTGATGGTGTGAAATTCGATTTTCTGTTTCACTAAATAATTTTTAAAAACGGCTAAAAAAAGTTCATTTTGCACTTTCAAAATAGGGCGGAGGGTTTGATTTTGAAATCGTTCTTCTGGTCTAGAGTCATCGGAAACATTACCAAGAGTATCCCCTCTAAGCGCTAAAATGTAATTATCTTTTGTGTTCATTTTTATTTTAAAGGTAATCAATTGTAAAATCGAATTCAGTAATTGGTTAAAAAGTTATGAATAGTAGGTTGTTAATAGCTCGTATTGCTGTAAATTTGAATAATAAATACTTAAGCGGTGTGACGTATATATCTAAAATATTTGTAACGGTTGATCTCGTAATTGTAAAACAAACAGTGCACGATTCACAAATTTTATTAATCAAGCGCAAAAACGAACCGTTTAAAGGATGTTGGACCTTACCTGGTGGTTTTGTAGATGAAAAGGAAGACCTAGAACAAGCAGCACTTCGAGAATTATTTGAAGAGACACAATTAAAAGCCTCTGATTTAAAGCAAATTGGAGCTTTTGGAAAACCCAATCGAGATCCAAGAGGACATATGGTTAGTGTGGCTTATTTTGGAACTGTACCCAACAAAATAGTTGCCATAGCGTCAGATGATGCACAAGAAATAGGCTGGTATTCCCTTAAAAAATTACCAGAATTAGCATTTGATCACGCCGAAATCATATCCGAGGGGATTACTAGGTATTTAAAAGTTTCTTTAACTTAAATACTTTTTATCCACATAAAAAGTACCAAAAGGAAGTAAGG
Organism: Flavobacterium sp.; assembly: GCF_044376915.1. GTDB lineage: Bacteria > Bacteroidota > Bacteroidia > Flavobacteriales > Flavobacteriaceae > Flavobacterium. The sequence continues at coordinate 19,881 of NZ_JBILKB010000012.1, read as the reverse complement.
ATGCTAATAGAATAATTAAAAGTGTCAAAGCATTCCATTGCATTGCTTTTTTTAACACTATCGCTAATCCAATATAACCTATGAATAAAATACCATGGCTCATTCCAATTGGATATAACAGTTGTTTGTATAGTTCCACATTAGTTGGTTTAATTAGCAACATGTTGGCGAATAGAAGAATATAAGAAATACCTTCAAGTATAGCCGTTAATTTGAATAATTTTATCATGATAAAACGTTATAAATTACAAAACCATAAATTACAAATCTAAGAAATCGCAATGCAGCGAATAGAAAAAAGTATTTTCTAGAATAATGAATCATTCCTGCGGCCAAACAGGCAATAGCAAAAGGCAATGGCAATAGTGCTCCAACCGCAATTAAAAAACCGCCCCATTTTTGCATATTGATCACATGCTTTTCCATTTTGCCATATAAATACTTGTTTACTGAGGGAATTGCAACAATTAACACTCCCAAGAAATAGGAAATTATACCCCCTAAATAAGATAATAATGCTAAAATAGTTAGATTAAAGAGGGGTGATTCAGAATTTTTTGACCAAGCTATGAAAATATCAGGGGGTAAGAGACCTAATATGCTTTCGGAAATAAAGAAAACAGTAAAAATTAAAAAATCACTAAAGTTATTTGTGAAATACTTTAAAACCTCATTTAAGTTAAAGTACTTATAATTAATAAACGTTAAAAGGGCTACAATAAGTATTGTGGGCAGTATTGCCTTTTTAATTCCTTGCCACAAAAACGAATAAAAACCAGTATATTTATAATATTGGTGTAATAATTTTAATTTGGGCTTATTTACTTTAGACATGTTTAAATTTTGACAAAACTAAGCTACAAATACTGCAATATTGTTAAATAAAAAATAAAAAAACGGTATAAATACCGTTAATATTATGTAAAATAGAATAATTTAAAAAACTAAAAAAGCATTGTTATATTCCTTTAAATCTAAAATATTATTTTTCTTATTCAAATCGGTAAAAAGTGATAAATAATATTGAAGGCTTTCAATAGACGAACTAGTGTTATTTGTTGTATTCAACTGATCTTCATTAATTGGTTCATCAGCTGGAATTCCAATTAAAAAATCATTATTAGTTTCTAAATGTTCATAGGCCAAACGCAATGATTTTGTAACTACAGGATTGTTTAAATCTAACGTAATTTCTCTTAATTTTTTTAAATCAGCAATAAGCGGAGATACAGCAATTTTTTTTTGCTCTAATGCTTTTAATTGTTTCTCTAAGATTTGTAAGGCTTGTTTGTTTTCCATGAGTGTAGTTTAATAAAGTGGTGCAAAAATATACTTAATTATAGGATTAAACAAGCCTTTTTATGGGAATTGTTTGTGGATCCTATTTGAATTATAATATACATTATGTAAAATAGAAAATTTGAATATGTTGGTATCATAAAAATTACTAAATTTGTTAAGTAAATAACATACTCTATTCCATGCAAAATGCTGTTGCCGAAAATATAGCCACTTTTCTTAAACAATATGAGCCGTTTCATTTCATTGAATTAGACGATTTAAAATCTATTGTTTTAAATAGTAACATCATCACTTTACAAAAGGGAAAATCGCTTTTTAAAATTAATGATCCATTACATGATTCCTTCTATATCGTTTATGGTGGTGTCGTGCATCTGACTAAAATATTAGATGCTGAAGAAATTTTACACTCTAAATGTTATGCTGGAAATTTATTTGGATTACGCCCCTTCTTTGCAAAAAACAACTATGTATTGAATGCCATTGCAAACGAAGATGCCATTCTTTATGCTATTCCTATTGCGGTTTTTAAACCCTATTTGACTAAATACAATGCGGTACTGGATTATTTTCTTGAAAATTTTGCCACACAAGCAAAACCTAAAAAAGAGAATTACCAACAGTTTAAGTCGATTTCTGAAATTGATACCAGCGCATCAGATTCAAATTATTCCTATTTTCAAGATTTACAATATACCACAAATCCAACGGTTATAGATGCCAATACTTCTATTAAGAATGTGGTATTAAAAATGATAGCTGATAAATCGGGGCATGCGTTAATTACCTATAACAACCGACTTGTTGGTTTAGTGACCGATGCCGATTTGGCTAAAAAAATTGGGGCCGGTCTTTTCCAAATTGAAGAAAGTATCACAAAAATATTAAATCCACAATTTATTGTTGTAGATAAAAATATTTCAGTTGCCGAGGCGCAACTCTTATTATTGAAAAATGAGACGACTCATCTGTGTATAACGGAAGATGGCACGCAGAATGCAACAATTCTCGGAGTAGTTTCTGAACGGGATGTCATCAATTCGCAATCAAATAATCCTGGAATCTTAATTAAAGAAATTAAATCGGCACACTCTATAGACGAATTAAAATACATTCATACCAAGTATCTGGATATTATTCAAAATTCGTTTACTAAAAACATTCCTATTTTCCATATTAATGCCGTGGCAAGTGAATTGTTGTATTCCATAATTCAACGAAATATTCAAATGGCAATGGATCATTTAGGCACCCCCCCTGCTCGATTTGTATGGTTGGCTGTGGGTAGCCAAGGCCGAAAAGAACAACTCTATTTGAGTGATCAAGATAGTCTATTAATTTATGAAGATGTTGCAGCCGATAAACAACGTGATGTCAAATATTATTTTGTTAAATTGGCTAAGATGGTGATTGGTAATTTGGAAAAATTAGGATATAAATTATGTCCTAACGACCATATGGCCAGTTCTGTGAAATGGTGCAGATCCTTAACGGAATTTGCATTGGTATATCAAGATTGGATGGTTTTACCCAGTAAAAAAGATAACGATTTCAGTTCGATTTTTTTCGACTTTGAATTTGTATTTGGCGAAGTAAAGATCAAAGATGCACTTGAAAGTCATATCTACCAAAAAATGAAAAGCAATACATTGTTCTTTGATTTTCTTGGAAATAAAGTATTGAATTTACCTGAAGCATTGACTTTTTTCAAAAAAATTGCTGTCGAGGAAAACGGTCCGCAAAAAGAACATTTCGATTTGAAGCAAAAAGGTTTACAAGTATACATAGATGCGGCACGTTTGTTTGCATTAAGTTATGGATTAAAAGGTGTAAACAACACTTACTTGCGTTACAAGCAATTGGCCATTAGTGATCCAAAAAATGCAGAAAAGTATCTTGATTTTGCCGAAAACTATTTGCAATTGCAACATTTTAGAATTGAAGAAAGCATTGTAAATGATACTGATGGTTCCTTCATTAAAATGGCTACTTTGAGCAAAGTGGACAAAGAAAAATTAAAGAAATGTTTGATGCAAATTGATGACGTTATCGAACTAATCAAAGACAAATACCAATTAACACAATTCTCATAAGAAAATGCTACAGTGGCTTAATCCTAATAATTATCCCGAATATTGGAAAATTTATCTTTCCAAATTTAAAGAAAAGTCCAATAGATATGTGGCAATCAGTATTGAATCAAGTGGACTTAACTCTTCTAAAGATGTGATTTTAGCTTTTTCGGCGATCACCATTGCAAACGATAAAATTGCTATAAAAGAAGCTGTTGAATTGTATGTTTCGTATTCAAAAACAGAATTTGATTCGGATCAAAATGAATTTGTTTTGGTCAGTAAATTGGAGAAAACTACTGAACGTGAGGCAATCGAACGCATCGTGGAATATATTGGAAACGCTACCCTAATTGGCTATAAAGTCAATCGTGATATCGATTTATTGAATGCCAGTTTGGCCAAATTTGAATGTGGTAATTTAAAAAATGAAGCATTGGATATCGAGATCATGTACAACAAGTATAAAGATACTATTGAAAAAAAATATGCCCTTGAGGACATGTGCAAAACTATGGCAGTTCCTGTGATGGAGCGCACTTCTGCAGCTGACGATTCTTTTTTAACAGCATTATTGTTTTTGAAATTGAAGACTATTTTAAAAATAAAATAGGTCTATTCCAATGAGCGGTTTTCAAAACATTGTCTTATTTGGTGATTCCATTACACAATTTTGGTCAAATTATGATCCTGATTTTTTTGAGTCTAATAACTTAATTAACAAAGGAATTAGTGGACAAACAACTTCTCAAATGTTAGATCGTTTTGACAATGATGTGATTAAATTACAACCTAAAACAGTAGTCATCTTGGCAGGGATAAATGATATCGCAGAGAATAACGGTCCGATAGCAATAGATGCGGTTTTGCATAACGTTCATATAATGGTTGAAAAAGCGTTGCAGTATAAGATTGAAGTACTATTATGTTCCCTCCTACCTGCCAATCGATTTTATTGGAATCCTAAAATACAGCCTGCATCTAAAGTATTGGAATTAAATTCTTTACTTAAAAATTATGCAAATACAAACGCATTAATTTTTGTGGATTTTTTTACTGCAATGGTTGATACATCTAACGGATTGCTTCACAATTATGGTACAGACGGCGTTCATCCAAATTTAGAGGGATACCTAAAAATGAAATCCATTCTTGATCCTTATTTGAAATCATGAGAAGATACCTTAATTTTTTTCTTTTTTTATCCTTTCAAAGTTGTTATTTAGAATGGCCACCTCATAATTCCATGTTTGTTTTTCAAACGTTATTTGAAATATTCTCTAAAACCGAAAACCGTCTTGATAATTTCACCCATCCAATTATTTTAGTTGGATTATTATCACAATTTGTGCTTTTAGTTGGTGCAGTGAATCTTAAAATGAATAAAACATTAAATGCAATTGCCATCCTTCTTCTGGGTTTATTAGTACTATTATTTATAATGATTAGTGTGCTTTCATTGAATCTAAAAATGTTTTTAGCGACACTCCCATTTTTGAGCATTTCGGTATATTTCTTCTGGAATTTTAAAAAATTAGAATAAAAAAACTGCTCCATTGCTGAAGCAGTTTTTAACCAATAAAACTAAAAAACTAGAGTTTGCCTTCTTTGATTTCGTCCACTATTTCAGGATTCAATAATGTAGAGATGTCTCCAAAATTAGAGAAGTCTCCTTCAGCAATCTTTCTTAATATTCTACGCATGATTTTACCCGAACGTGTCTTAGGTAAACCACTTACAAATTGAATTTTATCTAGTTTTGCAATCGGACCAATTTGATCTGAAATCAATTGATTGATCTCTTTGGCCAAATTATTTCGATCACGACCTTCACCAATTTCTTTCAAAATAATGAATCCGTATAATGCATTTCCTTTAATATCATGAGGAAAACCAACAATAGCACTTTCTGCAACCGCTGGGTGTTCGTTGATGGCATCTTCAATAGGTGCAGTTCCCAAATTATGTCCGGAAACAATAATCACATCATCTACTCTACCCGTAATTCTATAATATCCTACTTCATCACGTAGCGCACCATCACCGGTAAAATATTTTCCAGGGAAGGCGGTAAAATAGGTTTCTTTATAGCGTTGGTGATCCCCCCAAATGGTTCTAGCCATAGAAGGCCATGGAAATTTAATACACAAAGCACCTGTTACTTGGTTGCCTTCGATTTCGTTGCGCAATTCATCCATCAACACAGGTTGTATCCCAGGTAAAGGTAAGGATGCATAAGTTGGTTTTGTGGGCGTCACAAATGGAATTGGTGAAATCATGATTCCTCCAGTTTCGGTTTGCCACCATGTATCCACTAAAGGACAGCGCTTCCCTCCCACGTGATCGTTATACCAGTGCCAAGCTTCTTCATTGATAGGCTCTCCTACCGAACCAATTACTTTTAAAGAGCTCAATGGAAATCTTTGTACATAATCTAAACTTTCTTTAGCTAAGGCACGAATAGCTGTTGGAGCTGTATAAAATTGTGTAACATTATGTTTTTCGATGACTTCCCAAAAACGACTAAAATCGGGATAAGAAGGAACGCCTTCAAAAATAACGGTCGTAGCACCATTCAATAAAGGTCCATATAAAATATAAGAGTGTCCAGTGATCCAACCAATATCAGCCGTACACCAATACACATCGTTTTCTTCATAATTGAATACGTTTTTAAAAGTATACGCCGTGTATACCATATATCCAGCTGTGGTATGAACCATTCCTTTTGGTTTTCCAGTAGAACCTGAAGTATATAAGATAAACAAAGGATCTTCTGCATCCATAATTTCAGCTACATTGTTTCCAACAGCAGCATCTAATAGAGGTTGCAACCAAATGTCTCTTCCTGCTTGCATATTTACTTCCGTATTTGTGCGCTTTACAACCAATACTTTTTCTACACAAGGTAATTTTTCTAAAGCTTCATCTACGATACCTTTCAAATCAATAGCTTTATTGCCGCGGTAACTACCATCTGAAGTAATGACCATTTTACATTCACTATCATTAATTCGAGCCGAAACAGCCGAAGAAGAAAACCCTGCAAATACTACTGAATGGATTGCTCCAATTCGAGCACATGCTAAAATAGCTACAGCCAATTCTGGAATCATGGGTAAATAGATGCAAACTCGATCCCCTTTTTTGATTCCTTGCTCGCGTAAAACGTTTGCCATTTTTGAAACACGAACATACAATTCATTGTATGAAATGTGCTGTGCTGCCTCACTTGGATCGTTGGGTTCAAAAATAATAGCGGTCTTATCGCCTCTTTTGGCTAAATGACGATCGATACAGTTTTTGGTAATGTTAACTTTAGCATTTAAAAACCATTTAAAATTGGCCTCTTGCATGTCTACTTCAAATACTTTATCCCATTTTTGGTACCAAGTAAAATTTTCATCCGCTATGCGATCCCAAAATTTTCTGGGTTCGCGTACCGATTTCTTATACATTTTGAAGTAATTTTCTAAATCGTGTATTTTGTAATAACTCATTCTTAGTTTTTTATGATCTGTTTATTAGTGTAAATATAGCTATTCTATGTTTTTTAAAAAGATTTTTCTTGCTAAATAGATATAGTTAATTGTAAGTGCTTATTTTTTAAAACATCCAATTTTATCGTGTTGTAAAACCGTTCGAATTTCATCAATAATAGCTTCATCATCAATGGTAGAGGGTACTTGAAAGTTTTCACCATCTGCAATACTTCGCATCATTTTGCGCAAAATCTTGCCCGATCGAGTTTTGGGTAAGCGTTGAACGGTCACTACATCTCGCAAAGAAGCTACTGCCCCAATTTGTTCTCTTACCATTTGAACTACTTCATGTTTCAATTGGAAATGTTCGATAGCTTCTCCCGTTTTAGCAACCACTAAAGCCAAAGGTATTTGTCCTTTCAGTTCGTCATGGATGCCAATAACAGCACACTCGGCAACCGAATGATGTGAAGCCACAATTTCTTCCATTTCTGCAGTAGACAAGCGGTGTCCTGCCACATTGATTACATCATCTACTCTACCAGTAATAAAAATATAGTCGTCGGCATCTTTAAATCCGCCATCACCCGAAAAATAATAGCCTGGAAATTTATTCAAATAACCGGCTTTGAAACGCTCGTTATCGTTCCATAAATCTAATAATGTTCCAGGAGGTAATGGCAGTTTGATGACTACATAGCCTTCTTCATTCGGACCTAATTCTTGTCCAATTTCACCAAATATTTTGATATCATAACCTGTAACTGCTTTTCCTGCCGATCCAGGCTTGATGGGTAAATACTCCACCCCCATCATATTTGCAATCATCGGCCAACCCGATTCGGTTTGCCACCAATGGTCAATCGCAGGCACAGGAATGTGTTGGCGATACCATTCTAATGTAGCCACATCGCAACGTTCGCCGGCTAAAAATTGAATTCGCAATGATGATAAATCATATTGTTTGATAAATAATCCATTTGGATCTTCTTTTTTTATAGCGCGAATGGCAGTTGGAGCAGTAAACATAACATTAACTTGATGTTCGTTGATGACGCGCCAAAAGGTACTTGCATCGGGTGTTCGAATGGGTTTTCCCTCGAAAAGAATGGTGGTATTTCGGTTAAACAACGGACCATATACAATATAACTATGTCCAACTACCCAACCCACATCGGAAGCGGCCCAAAATACATCGCCTTCTTTTGCATCATAAATGTGTTGCATTGAAAATTTAAGTGCGGTAGCATAACCACCTGTATCTCTTACGATTCCTTTGGGTTTTCCAGTTGTACCTGAAGTGTATAAAATATATAAAGGATGGGTTGCCTTTACCGAAACACAAGCTGCTTCTTCAGAACCGTATACTAAAGCATCATAATCAACATCATATTTTTTGAAAGGAACCCGAGCTCCTAATTTACGGTTAAAAACGACTACTTTTTCGGGTTTGTGATGGGCTAATTCAATAGCCTCGTCTACCAAGGGTTTGTAGGCGATTAAGCGATCAATTTCAATACCCGAAGAAGCTGTAAGTATTGCCTTAGGTTCGCAATCGTCAATTCGGATAGCCAATTCGTGTGGAGCAAAACCTCCAAAAACAACCGAATGTGTCACTCCTATTCGCGCGCACGCCAACATAGCAAATGCGGCTTGTGGAATCATTGGCATATAGATTACGGCTGTGTCCCCTTTTTGTAGTCCTAATGAAAGTAAACCTCCCGCAAGTTTTGCCACTTCGGTTTTGACTTCATTGAATGTATATTTTTTTACAGTTTGTGTAACGGGTGAATCATAAATAATAGCCACTTGTTCACCATAGCCTTCCTTGATGTGTTTGTCTAAAGCCAAGAAACATGCATTCAATTCACCATCAGCAAACCACAACGGATAGTCATTATTATCTTTGGATACTATAGAAGCAGGCTTTTTATACCATTCTAAATGATTGGCTTGTTCTGCCCAGAAAGCTTCAGAGGAAGCAATGCTTTTAGTATAAATATCGCAATAATTCATTTGTATTATTCAATTTATATAGGTTATTTTCTAAAGTAAATGTAGAAAATAAAATAATGCCAATTGAATTATTCTTGCTAAATAGGTATAGATATCTAATCTATAATTAAGTCAGTAATTCTGCGACTTGATCCACTACTTTTTTGATGGAAAAAGGTTTTGTAAGATAGGCATCTGCACCAAGCGCCATTCCTTTTTCAATATCACTTTCCTTATTTTTTGCCGAAAGAAAAATGACTTTAGTATGGGTTAAATTAGAATCTTTTCTAATTTGCTCCAAAGTTGCATAGCCATCTACCAAAGGCATCATGACGTCTAAAATGATAACATCGGGATAAGTAGTTTTTAACAACTCTAATGCTTCTTGCCCATCGCGAGCAATAAAGACTTCATAGTTACTTTTCTTAAATGTATATTCAAGCGACATGACAATATTGGGTTCGTCGTCTACAATTAAAATCTTCTTCATAATTAATTCAATTCAATATTCATATTTTTAGGTAATGTAAAAACGATACAAGCTCCTTTTACTGAGGGTTCTACCCAAATTTTCCCTTTGTGATGTTCAATAATTTGTTTGCAAATTGCCAAGCCTAATCCACTACCAACCGGCTTTTTAATGTTTTGATTGATGGACTGATAAAATTTTTCAAAGATAGCTTCAAAATCATTATGAGGCACACCTTTTCCGTTATCATTAACGCTAGTTTGAATAAAATCTCCTGTATCACTAACTTGAATGGTTATTAAACCTTCCTTATCCGGACAAAATTTAATGGCATTTGAAACTAAATTCGTGATTACTTGAAAAATTCGATCTTCATCATAATAGGCAGTCACTTTGTTTTTACTCTCGATGTAGATGCCTATGTTTTTATTTTTGATCAATTGCTGTAAAGGCTCAATTGATTTTTCAATTGTTTCAATCAAATTATTTTTTGTAGGATGTATGGTTTGTTTACCCGTTTCAAACTTTTCTAGATCCAAAATTTTATCAATCAAACGGTTCAATCGATCCGATTCTGAAATGATATTTTGTAAAAATTGTTTTTTTAATTCATCCGGAATTTCATCGTCATCGTGTAAGATTTCACTGGCTGCACGAATTGCAGTAATCGGTGTTCGCAATTCATGGGTAACTGTATCTAGAAACTCATCTTTTTGTAGATCTTTTTCCATCAATGAAATATTAGCCTCTTGTAATTGAGCTGTAATTTCTTTGAGTTCGTTTGAGGTTTCCGTTAATTTCTTATTGATGATGATATTTTCTTTTGATTCCTCTAAAATTTTCAATACTTCGGGCAACGTAATTTTTTCTTCTTTCACTACACTCGAAATTAAAATACGCGCCGAAGCGGTACCAATATGTCCGGTTAATAAATTTTCAGAGAATTTAATTAAACGTGCGTCGGCTAATTCTTGGGTAACATCTACATTGTATTTTACATTAAAAATATTCATGGCACGTTTAGTCCGCTCAATTCCAAGAAATCGAATCAATACTTTTTCGATATCGTTTCGGTAAGCGGTTCCTCTCCATATAAACGCATCTTCGTGATTACTAATGTATTTATTGATATCCACAAACATTTCGGCATAATTGCGTTCGCGATAGTTTCCTTTAAAACTAACCGAAATAGCAAAATAAGTGGCACTGTTGAATAATAAACTCCAAAATAACGCATGCGTAACCGGTTGTAAATAATCCAATCCAAATAATTGGAAGGGTTTGAGCAGTTCTATTCCCATGAATCCTTCGCTAATAAATGTACTCTCACTATTTGAAATTCCAATAGCATAAGGGATAAGTAAAGTATAGATACATAAGATAAAACCAATAATAACACTATAAATTGCCCCCAAACGGGAGCCTCTTCTCCAAAAGAGTGCTCCAAAAAATGCTGGAGCTAATTGTGAAATGATAACAAAAGCGACCATTCCAATTGAAACCAAATTGTAATCCAATCCAAAAAAGCGATAGATAAAATAAGATAATATGATCAACAAGAAAATACCTAATTTACGACTATTCAAAATCAATCGGTTACTGATATCTTCACTTTTTAATTCGCCCAATAAGTTGTAAGGTATTAAAATATTATTGGTAATCATGGTAGAAAGTCCGATTGAGGAAACTACAATCATAGAAATTGCAGCAGAAAAACCGCCCAAAAAAACTAATACTGTCAAAGTTTTATTATTAAACAATTGTGGAATTAGCAACGAATAAACATCTGAATTCACATCTTGCCCTTCAAATAATATATTACCACCCCAAGCTATTGGATAAACAAAAATATTAAATAGCAATAAGTATAATGGAAACAACCAAACAGCAGTGTTTATATGATTTTCTCGGTTATTTTCCACTACTCCTAATTGAAATTGACGAGGCAATAAAAATATGGCAAACATGGAAAGTAAGCAAAGTAAAAACCAGTTAATGGCTTGTGGCAAGCCACCGATTGTATTTTTTTCTTTAAAATGTTCTAACAATGATGCTTTTTGGTAAATATCATCAAAGCCATCAAAAACAAAAAAGGTAACATAAACGCCAATAATCACAAAAAACACTAATTTCAAGAGACTCTCTAAGGCAACAGCTGTTACAATTCCTTTCCTCTTTTCAGAAGCATCCACATATCGTGTGCCATAATACGAAGCAAATAGTGCCAAAGCAATGGCCACGAAGGTTGTGGTATCATCAAAAATATACGAACGAATTTCCGTTTTTGTTACCACGTGAAAGGTTTCGGCAATGGCTTTTAATTGCAGAGCGATATAAGGAATAATTCCGGTTAAACAAATAACGGTTACAATAGCACCTAAAAATCGGCTATTTCCATAGCGAAGTGAAATGAAATCAGCAATACTAGCAATTTTATTCACACGAGATATTCTTATGATTTTCCGTAAAATTAAAATCCATGAAGGGGCTATTATGACAGGTCCCAAATATATGGGTAAATAGCTTAAACCACTATCAGCGGCTACCCCTACACTACCATAATAGGTCCATGCTGTACAATAAACGGCTAATGAAAAAGTATAGATATATGGATTATTAGTCCATTTACTGTTCCCTTTTTTTTCGGCCCAATAGGCTATATAAAAAAGAACAGCCAAATAGGCAGATAATATGACCAAAAGTAAAATACTATTCATTGTATCGTTTTACTATGAGTAAAGAAACTAATATGGAAAACATCCAAATGGAAAACAGATAAATATAGATCACCGGGAAACCAAAGACATTTTGTGATGAATCAAACAACAAAACGATAGGAAGATTTATTCCTATAAGAAGAAGCATTGATACAATTACCAGTTTTTGTTGATGTCTTTTTTTCATTTTATTGTAAAATTATAAAAGCCCAAAAGCCCTTATATACATAAGAGCTTTCAGGATTTTATAAAACTAATAGTATTTAGTCTTTATATTCATCCGTGATGGCATACCAACCAAAGATAGTTAATCCTGTTACAACCATTGGTAAAAGTATGAAGAAAATAATAATTCCAAAAACTAAATCATCTTGTTTTCCAGAAGTTAATTTACCTCCAAAAATTTCAATCGAAAAGTAAGCAATTGCAACAGCTAGAGCGATCCAAACGATTCCTAAATATTTTTTTATTGTGTTCATATCTGTTATTTTTAGTCGTGAAGTGTATTAATTTTTCTATCAATGTAGATCATCCCTATGATGAAACATATTGCTGCAATTCCAATTGGATACCAAAGTCCTTCCAAATAAAACTCTACGTCACCAGCTTCTTTTGCTGTTGATACAAAGTAGGTTGAAATAGCAGGAAGTAATCCACCAAAAATACCATTTCCAACATGGTAAGGCAATGACATGGATGTGTATCTAATTTTCACAGGGAACATTTCAACTAGGAAAGCCGCAATTGGTCCATATACCATCGTTACAAAAATCACTTGAATGAAAACCATAAATACTAAAAACCATTTGTCACTGCTGTTGATTGTTTTGGTAACTTTGGTCTCAATCTTATCTTTTCCTTTATCGTCTAGCATTATTTTACCAGCTTCAAAATGAATTGTTTTGATTTCCTCAACTGTGGTACCATCTGTATACGCTTTTGTAGTAGTATATATAGAATCCATTTTAGTTTCATCCACTTCTTTAATTGAAGGAACTATTTTAGTTTGTTCAACAATTTCAGTTTTTAATGACAAATCTGTAGAAGTATACATGGCACGGTAAATTGGACGGTATAATAAAATTGCTAATAACATACCTCCCATCATGATTACTTTTCTTCCAACTTTATCACTCAACCATCCAAATACTACAAAGAAAGGAGTCCCTAAAATCAAAGCAATTCCTAATAAGGTGTCTACTTGAGAAGATTCAATACTTTGAACTGTTTTTAAGAAGTTCATAGCATAGAATTGTCCCGTATACCAAACAACTCCTTGTCCCATAGTTGCTCCAAATAAAGCCAATAAGACAAATTTTAAGTTGAATTTATTTCCAAAACTTTCCTTTAAAGGGTTTGTTGATGTTTTACCTTCTTCTTTAGCTTTAGCAAATACTGGAGATTCGTGCATGTTTTTACGAATCATATAAGAAACAAAAACCATCAAAATAGATACCCAAAACGGAACTCTCCATCCCCAATCGTCAAATGCCTCTTTGCTCATTAATCCTTTGGTAATTAAAATTACCATCAATGAGATGAATAAACCAACAGTAGCTGTAGTTTGAATCCAAGAAGTCCAATATCCTTTTTCGTTTTTAGGAGCGTGTTCTGCCACATAAGTTGCAGCACCACCATATTCTCCTCCAAGCGCTAAACCTTGAAGTAAACGTAAAATTAATACTAAGATAGGCGCAGCATAACCTATAGTTTCATAACTTGGTATACACCCAATTACAAACGTTGCACCTCCCATTAACATTAGGGTAACCATGAAAGTATACTTTCTACCAATTAAATCCCCTAATCTACCAAAGAATAAAGCACCAAATGGACGTACTACGAAACCAGCGGCAAAGGTTGCTAAAGTTGACAAGAAAGCTGCTGTTGGATTGTCTGACGGGAAAAATTTAGTAGACAATACTACTGCTAAACTTCCGAAGATATAAAAATCATACCATTCGATCATTGTTCCCATTGAGGAAGCTGAAATTACTTTCCAGATTCCAGTTGTTTTTTTGTTACTCATATTTTATAAATTATTAATTGGTTATTAGAAAGAATAAACAGCAGAAACAGTAGCTCTAAAATTGCCTACTTTGTTTTCGTTGCCAGAAATAGATAAGTCAGATTGCGTGCTTCCATGAGTAGCCGCAGTATACTCAACTTCTGGAGTCAATCTAAATTTATTTTGTTTAAAATCGACACGAGCAGAAGCTCTCCAAATATCTTTAACACCTCTAGTAGCTGTAATACCTCTTGCATAAATAGTAGTGGCCGCATTTGATGATCCAGTACCTTCTTGGTTAGTGTATCCAAAGAAAAATCCAGGTGCTGTATTTTTATTGTTACTAGCAATATCTAACCAAAACGAATTGGTTCTAATGCCTTCATAAGAAACTGGTTTTGATGCCCCATTAGAGTAACTTGCATAACCTCCAAGCATTACTAAATGATGTAGGTTTTCACCAGAAATTCCATATGCTTTAATATGAAATTTTTCATTATTATACTTGAAATATGCTAAAATTGAAGTAGAATTTAATGTCTCTTCAGATTGTACACCATTGGATTCAATAAGTGGTTTATTTGGATAAAACTCTGCGCCAATACCCGCTAATACAGATTTGTTTCTAAATTCCATTTTACCATGCATAGCTGGCAATACACTATTGTATACTGGAGAGTTTTGGTTTCCATCTGCAGAGAACGCTCCAAATTCTCTATCTTTATAGGCTATAAATGAAAATCTAAATTTTTCATTTAATTTTTGATCCACTCTGAATTGAGTAGCCCAACCAAATGGATTGAACGGTATACCTGTTGAAAAATTAGCCACACCTGGAAACACTTCTGGTATAAATGTTGGGTACCAAGTTTGACCAAAGGTTAAAGCAGTTTTCTCCCAATCCAATTTTGCATAAGCATGACGCAATCGTAACAATCCAATTGATTGTTGTGTATTACCAAAAAAATCACCCTCTAATACACCCGATACTTTAGCACCCCATACATCCGGTCCAGAAGCTTTAACTCCTAATCTTGAAACAACAGATAAAAAGTTTGAGGCATTTGCAGCATTTATATCATTATTATTGGCATCTATTTTTTCATCTAGTGGCCATAAATTCAAATGATATTCTCGCACTTGCGCTGATTGTCTGGTGTCCCAACTATAATCAACTCGTGCAAAACCATAGAGCTCTGTCTTAAATGGCTTTTCAATTGGTTTATCCCCTTGTGAAAAGGAAAGTGCCGAAATAAGTAATACGGCAACAATTAATACTTTCTTCATAAAAATTTTAAATTTGGTTAGTAATTCAATTTTTGTTGGACCAAATTCTAAAATTTTGTTAATGAAAAAAATTACAATATATAGTTTTGTAAAAAACTATAGCTAGTCTTTAAAACGCTCCCATTTTATAAGCATAAATTTATCACCAAGTTCTGTAATAATCATACCTGCCCCGGATAATTTATCTTTCTGTTGTAAGTATTCTACCAACTCCTGATGTTTGAAAATTTTGTATGTTGGATGGTAATTTGGATGTGGAGGTTTCTTAATTTTAAATTCTTTAACCCAATTACTAATTGAAACGTGCGAAACCCCAATAATTCGTTCTATTTCTCTGTAACTCAAACCTTCTAAGTACAACTGTAAGGCCTTTGTAACATAGTAATCATCTATTTTTTTTCCTAATTTATTTACTGTGAAATAATACGTACATGATTTACATAAATACCTTTGTTTATCTTTAATGACGCCACTTTTAACAATTGTTTCACTTTGGCACTTGGGACAAGCTAAAATCTCCATATATATAAATTTTGCATAAATATACTAATTTTGCAAAATATACAAAAAACAATATGATAAAAATTACAAACATTTTTTCTACATAATAAAATTTAAACGATTAAAAATTGCACATTATTCAATTTTACACTAGACCTTCAATAATTAAAGTAGGCCTACACTCAAAAAAACTGGATATATTTCTTATTAAAGTATAGTTCTATTTTTATTACTTTTACGTAATTTGTACCATCAACAATAATTTTATGCAATTTGACATTCAATCTACCGATTCTTCGGTTCTTTATAAATTATTAACAGGCACTGTAATCCCAAGGCCCATAGCTTGGATTGCCACGATCGATGCCAATGGAATTGATAATTTGGCTCCGTTTTCTTTTTTTAATGTAGTAAGTGAAGACCCACCTCATATTATGTTTTCTACAGTTCGAACGGGTAATAAAAACAAAGACACGTTAAACAATATTTTAGCAAACCATCAATTTGTTGTCAATTTGGTTACCGAAGAAGTCGTTCAGCAAATGAATACTACTTCTCAATCTGTTGCTGCGGATGTAAATGAATTTGAATTGGCTCAAGTAACTCCAATAGATTCAATATATATCAAACCCAAACGCGTAAATGAAAGTTTGGTGCAGTTTGAATGCGAAATGGTGCATCATTATTTTATTGAAAATCATCAAAACGGTGGCGCGTGCATAATCATTGGAAAAATAATTACGATGCATATTGATGATTCCATTTTACTGGAAAATCACAAAATAGATTTAGAAAAATACAAACCTGTCGCAAGATTAGCAGGTTCTAATTACAGTACATTAGGCGAATTATTTCAAATAAAAAGACAATAACTAATGACCAATTATTTCTTTTTACTTATCTAAACAAAATATGAAAATAACAATTATAGGTGGAGGTCCGGGCGGACTTTACTTTTCGATATTGACTAAAAAAGCAATGCCACATTGCCAAATCGATATTTACGAACGCAACAAACCCGACGATAGTTTTGGTTTTGGCGTCGTATTTTCTGATGAAACTTTGGGGGAGTTCCTAAAACGCGACATGCAGTCCTACGAATTAATTCGAAGCAAGTTTGCGTATTGGGATGATATTATTGTGGCTCGTAATGGTGAAGAAGTATGTATTGCCGGAAATGGTTTTTGCGGTTGTTCTCGAAAAACGTTGTTACAATTACTGCAACAACGCTGCCTGGAAGAAGGCGTTAATTTACATTTCGAGCAAGATGTAGAGGATTTATCGCAATTTGCCGACTCTGATATTATTATAGCCTCTGATGGTATTGGAAGTGCCATTCGAACTACTTATCAAAAGGAATTCGAAACCAAAATTGAGTTAAAAAAGAACCGATTTGTTTGGCTTGGTTCTACAAAACCTTTAGATGCTTTTACTTATTTTTTCAGAAGTACGCCTCACGGTACCATCGTGGCACATTCTTATCAATACGAGGAAGGAATGAGTACGTGGATATTTGAATGTAGCGATGAAACATGGCAAAAGCACGGTTTTGAAGTCACCAATGAAACTGATACTATGGCAAAAATTGCCGAAATCTTCAAAGATGAATTAGAAGGTCACCCACTAATTTCAAACAAATCACACTGGCGACAGTTTCCCCATGTAACGAATGAAAATTGGTATCATAATAACATTGTTTTATTAGGTGACGCCAAAGCTACAGCCCACTACTCTATCGGTTCTGGAACCAAATTAGCGATGGATTCTGCTATTGGTTTATCCGATGCGGTGATTGCCAACCCAACTAATGTACAAGCCGCTTTTGAACAATACGATAAAACCCGAAGAAATACCGTTGAAATGATTCAGTATGCCGCCATCGTTTCGTTGGATTGGTTTGAAAATATGGATCGTCACATGCAACATTCGTTTCAACAATTTGCTTTTGGATGCATGACACGTTCTAAAAAAGTAACCTTTGAAAATCTTCGTTTAAGAGATGCTTCGTTTACAAACAAAGTATTGGAAGAATTCAATACCAATAATTATATTAACGACAAAAATCAATCGGCAGCATTTACTCTTTTCAAACTAAGAAATATAGAACTGCAAAACCGAATTGTAATGTCGTCAATGGGACAATATGTTGCCGAAAACGGATTAGTTAACGATTGGCATTTTCAGCATTACACTTCAAGAGCTGTTGGTGGTGTTGGATTAATCTTAACCGAAATGACAGCTATTTCTGAAACCGCAAGAATTACGCATGGCTGTACCGGAATTTATACCTCAGAACAAGTTACTGCTTGGAAGCGAATTACTGAATTTATTCACCAATATACCCAATCAAAAATCGGAATTCAATTAGGTCATTCAGGAAGGAAAGGGTGTTCAAAAATTCCTTGGGATGAACAATTACAGGGTAATAAATGGGAGTTGATTTCGGCTTCTGCTATTCCGTTTAACGAAAATTCGGCTTGTCCTAAAGAGATATCTTTGGAAGACATGCAATTGGTTAAAAATCAATTTGTACAAGCTGCTAAAAATGCAAATGAAGCTGGTTTTGATATGATTGAATTACAAGCACATCACGGGTTTTTATTGGCGTCTTTCTTGTCACCGTTAACTAATATTCGTAACGATAATTTTGGCGGAAATATTCAAAATCGTTTAAAATATCCCTTGGAAGTGTTTACTGCTATTCGAGAAGTTTTTCCAACTGAAAAACCAATCTCTGTTCGAATATCGGCAACCGATTGGGCTGAAAACGGAATTTCAGAGCAAGATGTATTAGTGATTTCTGAAGCATTTAAAAAAGCTGGTGCTGACATTATTAATGTTTCCACAGGAAATACGGTTGCTGACCAAAAACCACAAACTGGCAGAATGTGGCAAACGCCTTTCTCAGATGCGGTTCGAAACACGGTTCATATTCCAACCATCACCGCAGGATCCATCCAAGACATTGACCAAATCAATACGATTATTTTAAATGGAAGAGCCGATTTAGTGGCACTTGGAAGGCCTTTATTATTGGATGCTAATTTTGTACGAAATGCGCAAGCGTATGAACAATTTCAAGCGAATGACATTCCGAATCCTTATAAAATGGGGGGTTCACATTTGTATCCATTAAAAGCCTCGGAAAGAAAACAATTAGAAGGCATGAAAAAAGCGTTGAAACCGAAGAGTAATAAAAAATAATTACGAATTTTAAATTACGAATTATGAAAAAAGATAATGTTGTTCAAATTAAAAGTTATGCATTTGCAGTTCGTATTGTAAAGGTTTTTAACTATTTATCCGAACAACGAAAAGAGTATGTATTAAGCAAGCAACTTTTACGCTGTG
This sequence comes from Flavobacterium sp., assembly GCF_044376915.1. Taxonomy (GTDB): domain Bacteria; phylum Bacteroidota; class Bacteroidia; order Flavobacteriales; family Flavobacteriaceae; genus Flavobacterium. Next base: position 697 of record NZ_JBILKB010000012.1, on the reverse strand, counting down.
GAACTTCAATTGGAGCAAATATAGAAGAAGCAATTGGTGGGCAATCTGAAAAAGATTTCTTTGCCAAATTAACCATATCTTATAAAGAAGCAAGAGAAACACATTATTGGATTAGATTATTAAAAGATACTGATTATTTATCTTTTGAGGAAGCTGACAATTTACTTAAAGATGTTGATGAACTACTTAGAATAATTGGTTCAATTCAAAAAACGTTACGTAATTCGTAATTTAAAATTCGTAATTAATGAAGGATAATTTTGCTCATATAAATTTACCTAATCTGGAATTACAACCAGAATACACTTTTTTAGATTTACCTCAATTTCAACATTCTGAACTATTGAATTGTGTCGATCGATTGTTGGATAGCCACATTCGTGAAGGTCGTGGAAACAGCATTTGCATTCGAACCTTTGAAGAAACGTGGACGTATCAAGATTTATTCGAAAAAACCAATCAAATTGCCCATGTTTTAGTAGATGATTTAGGTTTGCAATCAGGAAATCGAGTGTTGTTGCGTTCGGCGAATAACCCCATGATGGTCGCGTGTTGGTTTGCGGTGTTAAAAGCAGGCGGAATAGTCGTAGCTACCATGCCCTTATTGCGTTCCAAAGAATTGAATACAATTATTGATTGCGCCGAAATTTCTCATGCGTTTTGCGATAGCGATTTAGCTGAAGAAATGCATTTAGTA
>NZ_JBILKB010000011.1:0-37337 GCF_044376915.1 Flavobacterium sp. | reverse complement strand
ATTTGGAGGTAAATCGCCAACATTGTTTTATTTTCGCACTATGAAAAGTTTTTTTAATCCTGAATTTGCCGCTAATAAAGATTTCATCGAAGGATGTATCGCTCAGTATTCCAATTTAGGTACTTATATTTACAAAGGTAGTCGGAACAGCCTCAAAGTTTTTAACCTAAACGACGGCACGATTTGCATTAAAGCTTTTAAAAAGCCTCATTTTTTCAATAAAATCATTTATACTTATTTTCGAAAAAGTAAGGCAAAACGATCGTTTGAATACGCGCAATTATTGCTGGAAAAGGGAATTGGAACTCCCAGTCCGATTGCTTATTTTGAAAATTTCGATCAATTAGGGCTAAACGACAGTTATTATGTCAGTGTTTTTTTAAAGTCCGATTTTAGATTTCGCGAGCTCTTAAAATTAGAAGACGAAGTGCAAAAAGAAGCTATTCTTCGGCAATTTGTTGCTTTTACGTATAGACTCCACCAATCTCATATCGAATTCATCGACCATTCAGCAGGTAATACCTTAATCAAAGATGTAGGGAATGGCACATATGCTTTTTATTTAGTGGATTTGAATCGGACAAATTTTGATAAAAAATTGACTTTTGAAGAGTGCATGAAAAATTTCTCCAAATTAACTTCAAGTGAAGCCGTAATTCGCATCATGAGTGATGAATATGCTAATTTATCGGGAGAAAATAGCGAAAAAGTGTTCCGAGCCATGTGGAGCGCAACACAAGAGTTTCAAGAGCAGTACTATCGAAAAAAAAGATGGAAAAAGAAATTGAAGTTCTGGAAAAAGTAGTATTTTTCACTTTTTAATTTTCTAGATGAAATTATCGGTTATCGTTTCTACATACAATTCGGAAGAATGGCTTGTAAAAGTTCTCGAAGGTTATTGCAACCAATCCGAGAGCGATTTTGAATTGGTCATTGCAGATGATGGATCTACAGCTCAAACTCAGGCACTTGTCAATTCGTATGCGTCTCAATTTAGGCACCCCATCGTTCATGTATGGCAGGAAGATAATGGCTTTCAAAAGTGTAAAATTTTAAACAAAGCCATATTGGAAGCGCATTCCGAATATTTGCTTTTTACCGATGGCGATTGCATTCCTCGAACAGATTTTGTAGCACAACATTTAAAATATAAAAAAAAGGGGCATTTCTTATCCGGTGGTTATTTCAAATTGCCCCTGAAGATTTCCAAGGAAATTACTTTTGAAAATATTAAGCAACAAGATTGTTTTTCGATGTTTTGGTTGCTTCAAAAAGGCATGTCCTTCAGTTTTAAACTTTCAAAATTAGTGCAGCACAGTTTTTTTGCCCAATTTATGAATTGGATTACGCCCACGAAGAAAACGTTTAACGGACATAATACGTCTTGCTTTAAAAAAGATTTGTTGGCTGTTAACGGATTCAATGAAGCTATGAAATATGGCGGTTTGGATCGCGAACTTGGGGAACGATTGAATCATTATGGTATCGTAGCCAAACAAATTCGATATGCTGCAATATGTTTGCATTTGGAGCATTCCAGAGCCTACTTTAGCGAAGCCGAACGAAAAAAGAATACTGCAATTAGAGACTACAACAAAAAGCACAAAGTCATTAGAATTGCAAACGGAATCGAAAAATTATAACGAAAACATTTTGTTGATTTTGTATCTTCTGAATAGGGATAATTTTCGTTTTTCGGGAACGCCGTTTTTAAGAATGTAATCTTCCACTGCTTTTACCATGCGTTCTGCCGATTTGCCATCGTTGAAAGGGTGGTAGTTATCGTAAATTTCTTTTCTCGTAGCCGCAAACGTATCTTCTGTACTATTTTTAGCGACTAAATTTTCTAAAGCTTGGTAGTCAAAGCTATTTTCCCAAACAATGTTTTTTGAGATATTTTTAAATGTAATGACCGGTTTGTCTAAAAGCAGAAATTCATAAATTACAGAAGACGTATCACTAATCATCACATCGGCCATCAACAGAAACTTAATAATGTTTTTTTCGGTTTCGAAAATAATATTTGGAGTTTCTAACGCTATTTTACGATAAACTTCCAACCAATTTTCTGCCATCAACGGATGAAATTTTAGCAAGATGAGGTACTCAGGGTGTTGAGCGGCTAGTGCCTTAATTTGGTCTACTAAATGAGGTGCTGATGTTAATTTGGGTGAAAATGTTGGCGCATACAACAACACTTTAGTGGCATTGTGTTTGGCTAATAATTCTAGTTTTTCACGTTCAAATTTTGATTTTTCAGTAGCATAACAATCCAACTTTGGCCATCCGGTTTCGATGACTTCAAAATTTTTGAATTTATTTTTTAATGCGATGAATTTTTGGGTAAAATAGGGTCCTTGGGTTAAGTATAGATCAAAGTAGTGTCGGATTCTAAAATGGCCTTTTTTCTCTCCAGCAAAACCGTGAAAAACCTGCACCTTTACGCCTCTTAAATAATGAGGAACTTCATTGCCAGGAACAAATATCGCATCACTTACATATAAGACTAAGTCACTAATAGCGCTCGTGTGCGGTTCGTTGGCGTAGGGAAAATCTGAAATAATTTTTGGATTGACATACCAAATGTAATCGTGTTCGTTTGCGGCTAAATAGGCTCGAATGGGTTCTAAAATCCCAAAGGCATAATTATTTTGGCAAAACAATACACATTTCATGATTACAAAAGTTTGTTTACGTTTTCTAAATCTTCTACAAAGTCAATTTCCATACAGTTGTATTGTGAAATATCAACAGCTTGGATTTTAATTTGATCTTTTTCTATGGCCAATTCAAGGCCTCTTTCAAAATAATCATTTACATCACATTCTTCTAGACGGTGAATAAAGGCATTGATGTCATTTGACGATATGAAATTGATTCCTACAGCTTCGCCTAAACCATTTTTCACCGTTTTAGACAATTCGTAGATATAGCCATCTTTTAAAGTGTATTTCACTTCTTCCTCTGCTACTTTACTGGTGTTAACGGCTACAAATGAAGTGTTGGCTTCAATATAGGGATTCAAAATATCAAGTAATTTACCGTCAAAAACCACATCTCCATTGAACCATAATACGTTGGTATTTCGGTACTTTTTTAAGGCCCTAACCAAACTTTTTGAGGTGTTGGTTTGGTCAAAAAATGGATTGTAGATGTAAGTCAGCTCTGGAAAGCGTTCCATGATTAAGTCCTTTTTAAAACCGATCACAACGTTTACATCATCAATATCATATTTGGATGAAATGTTGTCAATTTGAGTTTCCATGATGCTCTTCCCATTTTTTAAAGGGGTTAAGGGTTTTGGAAAAGGATTTCCTAATCTTGAGCCTATACCAGCTGCTAGAATTACTATTTTCATATATTGATTTTTTTTGCAAAAGTAATGAAATAATATTTTATGCTATTAATTGGAGATTATTGAACCTTCATTAGTCATCGCATTCCATTCTTTAACCGGGGTTTTCCAATCACCATATTTATGTGTTAGATAGGCTTCCGTTTCTCCTGGTATTGAATATTCATGACCTTGAAAAAGTATTTTATTTATTGTCTGGTAGAATTGAAAAGGCGCTCCCATTGTTTTATCGCTAACTTTCCAAAAAACTTGATCGTTAATTTTATACTTGATGAAAATTTCTAAACAAACCGGACTCTTTAGCAATCCAAAGAAATGTTGTTTTCTAATTTTAATGATGCGTAGTTTTCCTTTTGTAAAGTGGGCATCTGTAGTATCACAATACCGGTAGCGGATTCTATATTTTTTTTCTTTTAATATTTTGGTTAAGGGGTCTATTTTGTGCAATTCATCTTCAAGTATGGATAGATCAAGATCGCTGTCCCAAGGCAACAGTCTGTTTTCTCTATAAATACCTAGTAATGTTCCGCCTTCTAAACAGTAGGTAATATTTAAATTTTCTAAGATTGTAGCAATCTCTTTCAATAAATTTTCAGCTGCTATTTGATTTTTACCTTCTAGAGTGATGTTATAGGCCATGCATTCAATTTTTTATAAAGAAAATAAAATTAATGATTTAAATTGGTTTTCAAAAACAATTCCAATTCCTTCAGAAATAATTCAGGCGTAAACGCATGGTACAACGATTTATAATTGGCTTGAAGTTCTTTGCTTTTTTTAGATAAAAAAAGTTCAGGCTGGTAATCGTTCAAGTGTACCGCTTTGTTTAAAACGCCATCGTCAAAAATACTCCAACTTTCCTTTTTGATCCAAGGGGAAAAAATTGTAAAGGAAGGTTTTTTTAAGGCTTTTGCAATATTTACAGCGCCGCCATCATTTCCAATAATGAGTGTGCAATGGTTCATGATTTTGATAAAAGCACGCAAATCGGCACCAATCAAATCCAATACAATACGTTGTTTGGTTTTTTCTTGACACTTGTTAAATATAGAAAGCGCTTCTTTTTGTTGTTTTGGCGTGTAATTGAAAAGTATTTTTACTTCAAAATGATCGGCAATAAAATCGATCAATTGGACCATATAATCTTCGGGATAGGTTTTACGGGTCTCACTTCCCAAAATACTAATCATTACTATTTTTTCGGTAGTTGCATCTATTCCATAGTGTTGAAACAAAGGAATCATTTCTGTCTTTTCACTGTCCAATACATGCAATTTTGGAAACGGATCTAAGGTAAGATTTTGCAATAAGTGTTCAAAGAGGTTGATCCTCCGTTCGATAGCCAATCCAAAGTAAGACTTGGGTTGGTTGTGGTGGGGAACTTTATGATTATACGCAATTCCTAACCCTTTGTTTTGATAGCCTATTCTTTTGGATGCACCCGAAAATAATGTAATTAAACTGCTTTCCAATTTGGCATAGGGATCAATAACTATATCGTATTTTTTCTTTCTAATTTGAAGTAAAAACTTTAAAAAAGCCAGGTAATTGGATCTAAATTGATCTTCAAATAGTATGAGGTTATCGATATACGGATTGTTTTCGAGAACTGGTGTGGTAAATGTATTGACTAAATAATCCACTTGGGCATGGGGATAAACTTTCTTAAGATTTTCACAAATCATAGAACTGATTAACACATCCCCAATCATTTTTTGTTGGACTACTAGTATTTTCATGTGTCCTTAAATTATACCGCTACATTATAGTCGCGCAACGCATCGTTGAGTGAGGTCTTTAAATCGGTAGAGGCTTTTCGTTGTCCGATAATAATGGCACAAGGCACTTGATAGTCTCCCGCAGGAAATTTTTTCGTGTAACTCCCGGGTATAACTACCGAACGTGCCGGAACCACTCCTTTGTATTCAACCGGTGTGTCTCCGGTTACATCAATTATTTTAGTGGAGCCTGTTAAACATACATTGGCGCCTAAAACAGCTTCTTTACCAACATGAACTCCTTCCACAACAATACATCTAGAACCAATGAAAGCACCATCTTCAATGATAACGGGTGCCGCTTGTAAAGGTTCTAAAACACCGCCAATACCAACACCTCCACTCAAATGGACATGTTTTCCAATTTGTGCACAACTTCCCACAGTTGCCCAGGTATCGACCATAGTGCCTTCATCTACATAAGCTCCTATGTTTACATAACTCGGCATTAAAATAACGCCACTTGAAATATAAGCGCCATATCGTGCCACAGCATTTGGAACTACACGAATACCTTTTGCAGCATAGTCGCGTTTCAATTCCATTTTATCATGGTATTCAAATATTCCGGCTTCCCAGGTTTCCATTTTTTGAATGGGAAAGTACATGACCACCGCTTTTTTAACCCATTCGTTAACTTGCCAACCGTTTGAAGTAGGTTCGGCCACGCGAAGTGTTCCGCTATCTAATAATGCAATAACGTCTCTGATGGCTTTTTGCGTAGTTTCTTCTTGTAGCAAAGCACGGTTTTCCCATGCTTGTTCTATTGATGCTTGTAAATTGGTCATGATACTATTAATTTGTGGCACAAAGATAAATTATTTATAGGAATGCAAAAAAGGAATGGATTAAAGTTTGAAAGCAAATTTATTTGTATAAAACCCTTATTTTTGTAAAAAAAAGAAATGCCACGAATTTTAGCCATCGATTACGGAATCAAGCGAACGGGAATTGCAGTCACCGATGAAATGCAGATGATTGCTTTCGGACTCACAACAACTCCTTCCGATACTGTAATTTCTTTTTTAAAAGACTATTTTACTAAGGAGAAAGTTACCTTAGTACTTGTAGGCGAACCCAAACAAATGGATGGAACGCCTTCGCAAAGTGCTGAAATTATTAATGCTTTTGTGGCGCTTTTTCATACTACGTTTCCAACGATACCTGTGGAACGTGTCGATGAGCGATTTACTTCTAAAATGGCTTTTCAAACGATGATTGATAGTGGGTTAACTAAAAAACAACGTCAAAATAAAGCCTTAGTCGACGAAATTGCGGCAACAATTATGCTTCAGGATTATTTACATTATAAAAAATAGTACTTTTGCATTTTATTGCTGGGTGATGGAAGTTAAAACTTGAAACTCGAAACAAAACATTAAATTATGATTTTACCAATATACGGGTACGGAGAACCTGTTTTACGAAAAGTTTGTGAAGACATTTCTACAGAATATCCCAATTTAAAAGAAACAATAGCAAATATGTATGACACTATGTATCATGCACACGGTGTAGGTTTGGCTGCGCCGCAAGTAGGTTTGCCTATTCGTTTGTTTATTGTAGACACAGAGCCTTTTAGTGACAGTGATGATGTTTCAAAAGAAGAAGCAGCTCAAATGAAAGACTTTAAAAAAACGTTCATTAATGCAAAAATCATCAAAGAAGAAGGGGATGTTTGGGGATTTAATGAGGGTTGTTTGAGCATACCCGATGTTCGTGAAGATGTTTTTCGTCATGATACCATTACAATTGAATACTGTGATGAAGATTTTAATCTTAAAACAGAAGTATATAACGGATTGATCGCGCGCGTGATCCAACATGAGTATGATCACATTGAAGGAATCTTGTTTACCGATCACTTATCGATGCTAAAAAAGAAATTAATTGGGAAAAAATTACAAAACATTATGGAAGGTAAAGCCCGACCCGATTATAAAATGAAATATGTCAACAAAAAAGGTCGTTAAATAGTAAAAAAAACAACTAGCTATTTTAACGAAATTTTTTACCTTTTACGTTTCACTTTTTACTTTAAAATAATATATTTGCCAACCATAATTAAACAAGTATGAGCATTCAAAAAATATTAGCCGTTTCTGGAAAACCAGGATTATATGAATTAAAAATTCAAACCCGTACAGGATTTGTTGCGGAATCATTATTAGACGGTAAGAAAATCACAGTAGGGATGAGAGCCAACGTTAGTTTGTTGTCAGAGATTGCAGTGTATACGTATTCTGAAGAAGTTCGTTTGGCCGAAGTATTAAAAGCAATAGCAACAAAAGAAAATGATGGACCGGCACTTTCTCATAAAGAAGATGATGCAAAATTAAAAGCCTATTTCAGAGAAGTATTGCCAGAATTTGATGAAGACAGAGTATATACTTCAGACATTAAAAAAATTCTAAACTGGTATAATTTATTACAACCAAAGGGTTTTGTTACTTTAGAAGCATTGTCTAAAGAAGAAAAAGAAGAAGACACGAGCGATAGCGAACTGGCGAAGCAAACTCCAGCTGCAGAATAAGTAGTTGAAAATTATAATTTAAATCCTGCGTTTTCCACGTGGGATTTTTTATTTTTACAATATAATTTCTATCTATATTGTATAGACAAGCCAATGGCTTGTCTCAACGTTAAATTAATATCACTAATGAACACACGCCAAGAACAACTCCTAGCTTTCAATCGTCTTCTAGACATTATGGATGATTTGCGCGAAAAATGTCCGTGGGATAAAAAGCAAACGCTTGAAAGTCTTCGCCATTTAACCATCGAAGAAACCTATGAGTTGGGCGATGCAATTTTAGATAATGATCTACAAGAAATTAAAAAAGAATTAGGTGATGTATTGTTGCATATTGTATTTTATGCAAAAATTGGAAGCGAAACCAATGCGTTTGATATTGGTGATGTGGCCAATTCAATTTGTGATAAGTTGGTAGATCGTCATCCTCATATTTATGGTGATGTGGTGGTGGCTGACGAAGAGGAGGTAAAGCAAAATTGGGAAAAACTCAAATTGAAAGAAGGAAAAAAATCAGTTTTAGAAGGTGTGCCAAAAAGTCTACCCGCGTTAGTGAAAGCCAGTCGTATACAAGATAAAGTAAAAGGCGTTGGATTTGATTGGGAAGAGCCGCATCAAGTATGGGATAAAGTGCAAGAAGAATTACAAGAACTCCAAGTGGAGGTAGCATCGGGTAATCAAGAAAAAATAGAAGCTGAATTTGGCGATGTGTTGTTCTCCATGATAAATTACGCACGATTTTTAAAGGTAAATCCGGAAGACGCTCTTGAGCGAACGAATAAAAAATTCATCAAACGTTTTCAGTATTTAGAAAGTAAAGCAACTGAATTAGGTAAACCATTAATGGATATGACTTTGTCAGAAATGGATGTTTTTTGGGAAGAAGCGAAGAAGATTTAGTGTTCAGTGGTCAATCTCAGTGTTCAGTAATAGTAGTTAGTTCGAGTGATTTCATAGAAATCAATTCGTAATTTATAATTTTAAATTCGTAATTTTCATGTATTACGCAGTAATTTTTACATCTACCCGAACTGAAAGCGAAGCGGGTTATGCCGAAACGGCAATCAAAATGCTCGAATTAGCCAAAGCACAAACTGGTTTTATGGGAGTGGAAAGTGCCAGAAATGAAATAGGAATCACGGTTTCCTATTGGGAAAGTTTGGATGCCATTCAAAACTGGAAAGCCAATATGGCGCATCTTGAAGCGCAACAAAAAGGCAGAACAGCATGGTATAAAAGTTATAAAGTAAGAATCGCAAAAGTCGAACGAGAGTACGAGTTTTAAAATAGAATCCCAAGTTTTAACTTGGGATTTTAGAAGTAGTAGCAAATATTTTTTTACATTTAATTGGTGTAATTATAGCCTTCTCTATATAAAATATGTGATACGTCTCCATTCGCATCCATAAACTTTACAACATTTCCATTGCGGGAAAAGTTGAGTGTGCGATTGAGAGTATTTCCAAAATGCAGATCAATAATAATTGCTTCATTTTCAATATACCAAGGATTTGGATTTGGAATTGCTGAAGATTCAGTTGGTCCAAATACCCCGTTATTGGAATAGATAGTATATTTCAAATTATTTTTAAAATCCCACATAGTGTTTTGTTCAAAGCCTACAATATGCCACCTTCCAATAATGCTGTTATAGGCCTGTTCGTTGTTTGAATTGTCATCATTATTACAACTCACAAAGGTCATTGCAACTAAAAATATTAAATATAATTTTTTCATGCTTTCTATTTTTTGAGTGTTATTTTCAAAATAATGTAAATTACATATTCTTTATTTGTTGCAGTTTTTCTTTCCACAATTTCAATTCGTCTTTGTGGCGTTCGATACTTTTTTGTACTTCTTTGATGAATGGATTTTCACCTTTCGAACTGCTACTAATAAACTGAATATTATTTTCTAATTGGAAAATTTCACCTTGTACTTCATCGATTTTCTTTCTGATAAAGAATTGCTCTTGTTCTAACGCACGTTTGTCGTCGTTTTCATTCAATTGCTCTAATCGATTGCTAAAACGCATCATTTCGGTATCCTTTTTAGACAGGCTTAGTTTTTCAAACAATGCATCTAAAATTTTATTGAATTTTCCTTCAATGTGTCTGCGGTTAAACGGTACTTTGCCTAATGTTTTCCACGTTGCAATGTGTGCTTTGATGGCATCTAAATCGGTTTTGTGTTCTCCAGACAATGTAAAGTCTTTTAATTCTTCTAAAAAAGCTTTTTTCTTTTCAAAAGCTTCTACTTCTTCACTACTTTCAGAATTTCGTGCTTCGTGCATTCGGTCAAAATAGGCATTACAAGCTTCTTTGAAATCTTTCCAAATACTATCGGAATATTTACGAGGCACATGCCCAATTTTTTTCCAATCGTCTTGAATTTTTTTCATGAGGGGTGTAGTAGCATTAAAATCGTTACTTTCTTGCAATGATTTCGCTTTTTCTACTAAAGCTATTTTTTTAGCCAAATTATCATTTTGCTCGTGTTTGATGTCTTTGTAAAAAACATTTTTGTGCACATTAAAAGCTCTTACTGCATTTTTAAATTTGGCCCAAGTTTCTTCGGTTACATCTGCAGGAACTTTTCCTGTCTTGAAAAAAGCATCACGCAACGCTTCTAATTTTTTTATTTGAGTTTGCCAACCACTGTGCGACTCTACTTTTTCAGTACCTAACGCTTCAATTTGTAAAATAATTTCATTTTTCAACGCTAAATTTTCGGTTTCTTTTCCACGCGCTAAGGCATATAAACCTTCTCGTTTATCGTGCATTTGTTTAGTGATTTCACTAAACTCATTCCATATGGCTTCTCTATGTTCACGATCAACAGGTCCGATTTCTTCTTTCCAAACACGGTGCAACAATTGTAATTCACGAAAAGCTTTCATGATATCCTCTTCTTGCAATAAAGCAGTGGCTTTGGTAATGATTTGTTGTTTTTGATCCAGGTTGTTTTTTAAATCCAAATCACGTGCTTCTTTGTCTAAATGAATCACATCATAAAAACGCTCCATATGAAAATGGTAATTGTTCCATAAGATGTTGTATTTGTCTCTTGGAATCGCTCCTGCATTTTTCCAGCGCTCACGAATATCATTTGCTTTTTTGAACATGTCTCCAATAGAAGAATCACTAGAATCAATCAATTGTTTCAATTCTTCAATCAAGGCTTCACGAACAGTAAAATTGAGTTCTAAATTATTTTGAAGTTGTTTAAAATGCTTCGATTTTTGGGTTTTATATGTGTTAAAAATGCTGTCAAATTTATTTTTTAACGGGAAATGGTATTCAAATTCGGCTCCTTCTTCATTGTTTTGCGCATTGAATTCCTCTCTTTTTTCGTCAATATAATGATGGTATTTATCTGTAAATGCCTTTCTAATTCCTTCCGCATGATCTTTAATGGCCATTACTTTTTCTTGTGTAACTAAACGCTCAAGTTCGTCGGTTAATTCTTCCATACTTAAAGCATCATAATCCAACATAGGAATTTCGTGCTTTTCTTTTACAGAATCATCTTCATTTTCTTCCGCATTGGAATTGTCAATTTCTTCTAATACCGATTGATTGATTGCTACTACTTCCTCTTGTGATTCCGTTTGTGGCTCCATTTGTTGTTCAATTGGGTCTTGTCCGTCTGCAGTTTGCAGGTTATCATGTTGTGCTTCTGACATTGTATAAATGTTTAAGGTTACTATTTAAGCCGTGAAGATAGTAAAGCACTATGAAAAATTCAAAAAAAAATGCGTATTTATCTCTTATTTAAATGAAACCGAGCTTTTAGAAGCGTCTTCCTCTTTATAGGTATACTTAGAAAGTTGTTTCGCAATTAATCATTCCAAATTTTCCAAGCTTTTTCAGCCTGAAAAACCAACATCTCGTATCCGTTTTTTGTTTTGGCTCCGTTTTCTTTTGCTTTGCGTAAAAATGTTGATTCTTCGGGATTGTAAACCAAATCATAAGCAATGTGTTTTTTTGTAAATAAGGAGTAGTTTACATCGGGACATGCTATAATATTGGGATGTGTGCCAACTGGGGTGGTGTTGATGATGATATGATATTCGTCAAAGATATCTGTATTCAATTCGGCATAGCACAATTGAAATTCATCTGGAGTTCGAGACACAAAGTCGTATTCTATTTTAAGTTTTCGCAACGCATAGGCAACTGCTTTGCTAGCACCACCTGTACCTAGGATTAACGCTTTTTTATGATGCTCTTTTAATAAGGGTGTTATCGTTTTTTTAAAGCCGTAATAATCAGTATTGTGCCCTTTTAATTTTTTCTTTTTGGAAACCGTAACACAATTTACAGCACCAATTTTTTTTGCCGTTTTAGACAGTTTATCCAGGTAAGGAATGATGGTTTCTTTGAATGGAATAGTAATGTTAAGGCCTACTAAACCTTTTGTTTCTTGAATAATTTGAGATAATTTTTGGATGTTTTTTATGTCGTAATTAGCGTAGTCACAATTGTCATAATGCCCCATTTCAAATTTTTCGGTGAAATATTTTTCAGAAAAAGAGTAACTAATATTTTGACCGACAAGGCCAAATTTTAGTTGTTTTTTGGGTTTCTTTTTCATGATTTACAATTTTATAGGGCCCAACAAAATTACAAACTAACCCATTTGCTCATGTTAGGAAAATGTTATTTTTTAGTTTGTTTTATGGGCAATTTTGTTTTTCACTATTTTCACAACGATAGGTAATACAGAAATAATAATAATGGACAATACCACTTTTTCAAAATTATCCTTCACCCAAGATACTTGGCCCATAAAATAGCCTAAAAAGGTAATGCTAGTCACCCAAATAACCGCTCCACTAATGCAGTATAAAATGTATTTGTAATACTGCATACTGCCGGCTCCAGCTACAAAAGGGGCAATAGTTCTAATGATGGGAACAAATCGCGCCATGATGACTGCTTTGCCTCCATTTTTTTCGAAAAATTGTTCGGTTTGTGTGATGTATTCTTTTTTTAAAAATAGTATTTTTTCTTTTTTCTTGATGTAAACCCCAAATTTATTTCCAATAAAATAATTAACATTGTCACCCAATAGCGCTGCAATTATTAATAGTGGAATAATGATGGTCATGCTCAGTTGGCCAGTAGTTGCGGCAATAACACCAATTGCAAACAGCATAGAATCGCCGGGTAATAAAGGCATTACTACAAATCCAGTCTCTACAAAAACGACTAAAAATAAGATAAAATAAATGAGTTTATCGTATTGTTCAATAAGTCCTTGAATAACGGTCAAAGGATCTTTTAGAAAAGCTATTAAAAATTCAAGTATTTCCATAGGGATTTGTATAGCTATTGTTCAAATTTAGCAATTTGCTGTTGTATTTCTGTTCGTTCCCAAATTACTGGAAAATAATCTTTCAATACGGTACGATTAGCGAAATTTAATCGCAATCCATTTTGAAGATGAAAATTTCCTTTGATGGATTCGTTAATTAAATAGTATAAACCAGCCAAGCGGTACTCAATTTCGTATTCATCTTGGAATAGGTTAGAGGCTTCTAATAAAATTTCAATTGCGGTTTCGAATTCACCTAAAAATTGCAAAACATCGGTCCAAAGCGTAAAGGTGTCAAGATTTACATCGCCACATTCAAAGGATTTTCGGTAGCCATATTCTGCTTCTTCAAACAGGTGCAAGGCGCTATTTACTGCTGCAAAACGTTTCCAATACATTGGATTTTCTCCGTCGATTCCTATGGCTTTGTTTACATAGTATAAGGCTTTTTGAAAATCTTTTTGACGAATATAAAAGTCTGTAATTGCAATCCAACCTTTGTCTAATAAAGGATCTTCGTGAACTGTTTTTAGATAGTAATTTAGAGCAAATTCGGTGTTATCTAACCGCTCATAGCATTTTGCCATGCGCAACAAGACAAATGAAGACGGGTCGTCTAATTCAATAGCTGTTGTATAGCAATCTATTGCTTCTTGGAACTTTTTTAATTTCTCATACGACTTTGCTTTTTCCATGTAGGCTCCTAAAAAGCCATCATCAATCACGGTCGCATATTCAAAAGCCCAAACTGCTTTTTCGTAATTTTTTAGGGCATAATATTGTCTGCCTAATTGGTGCCAAGCCACTTCGCTGTAGGGATTGTGGTTGATGAACGAATTCAAATAAACAATGGCTTCTTCGTTTTGATCTAAAAAATCAAAACAATACACCACATTATAAAGTGCAGAATAATCCTCGGTGTCTTCTTCCAAGCATTTGATGAAATTCTCTTTGGCTTGTTCGAGGTTATCCATAAACAAATACTCCATACCAATCATAGAATACACATCGGCATAATCATCGGTGTATTTGAGTGCAGTTTTTAAGAATTCAATGGCTTTAAGGTGATCGTCTTTTTTGGAATAAATATTCGCTTTTTGGATGTAAATTTCCTCGTTTGTGGGTTCGATGGCATACAACTCATTGAGGAGTTTTTCGGCACTATCGAGTTTGTCTTCGTAGACTAACATTTCAACGTGTACTAATTTTAATCCGGTAGATTTAGGATGTTGCTCTAATCCAAGTTTTAGCGCTTTCTTTGCCAAATTCAAGCGGCCTGTATCCATGTAATGAAGAATAATGTCTTCAAATTCCTCTGAATCAAAGAAAAAAACTTTATTGGTTTTTAACATGGATTCAAACTTAGATAAGGACTGGCTATTTTCTTCTTCTTCGTGACTCAAATTCATAGCGCTTTTTTTATGATTTATCCTTACTAAAGGTACTTCGAATTAGTAGTTTGCTTGAAGTAAATAGGCAATTGTTTTAAACAATTTAATTAACAATTTTTAAACGTAAAATCAAACCTAGAACGTGATAATTAGATTTTTATTACTTCATTTCGTTTGCAATTTCCTCCAGTACATCATGAAGTATTGCGCACCCTTTTCGTATTTCATCTTCGCTAATGGTAAGGGGAGGAGTAATTCGAACGGCACAACCTTCAAACAACAACCAAAATAAAATAAGTCCTCTTTTGTGGCAACGCAGTACAATTTCATTGGTAATTTCTGCCGTTTCAGTCATGGCGGCCAACATTAATCCGCGCCCACGAATTTCCTTGATTAAGGGGTGTATCAATAAACTTCTAAACAGACGTTCTTTTTCTAGTGTTTGCGCCATTAGCTCGGTTTCTGTAAGCTCTTGAAGGGTTGCCAAGCAAGCGGCAGCAATGACTGGGTGTCCGCCAAATGTAGTGATGTGGCCTAATTTTGGGTCGTGACTCAATAAATCCATCATAGATTCAGCAGCAGTAAAGGCCCCAACAGGCATACCGCCACCCATTCCTTTTCCCATTACCACTACATCGGGTATTACATCATAATTTTGAAAGCCAAAGAGTTTTCCAGTACGACCAAATCCGGGTTGAATTTCGTCCAATAGCATCAAGGCCCCGACTTCATCGCAGCGTTGGCGTACTTTTTTTAAAAAATCGTTTTGTGGTTCAATGAATCCTGCGCCACCTTGAATGGTTTCCAAAAGAATTCCAGCGGTTTTTGTTGTGATTTTTTCTAAATCGGCTTCGTTGTTAAAGGTTATAAAATCAACGTCGGGAATTAACGGACGGAAAATTTGTTTGCGCTCTTCAAAACCCATTACACTCATGCTTCCCATCGTGTTGCCATGATACGCATTATGACAAGAAATTAGTTGGCTTCTTCCTGTGACTCTTCGGGCTAATTTTAAGGCTCCTTCTATCGCTTCAGTTCCTGAATTTACTAAATAGGTTTTGGTCAATGGGTAAGGAAGATGCTCGGCCAATAATTTGCACAATGCTGTCGCCGGGTGTTGGGCATATTCCCCATAAACCATGACATGTGAATAGGTGTCCAATTGTTTTTTAATAGCGTCATTCACACGTTGGGGTTGGTGTCCTAACGTACAAGCCGAAACGCCCGCCACAAAGTCTAAATAGGCATTTCCTTGGGTATCGTAAATGTATGAACCTTTAGCATGAGAAACTTCTAATACTAAGGGGTAGGGTGAGGTTTGTGCTTGGTATTTAAAAAAATCGTGAATCATTGCTGTTGACTGAATCTGTGGTTAATGTGTTGCCGCAAGTTCGTATGTAATGCTAGCGTATTACAACTATTTTTTGGGCGATTTTGAGGGTTTTACAGCGCTTGTAGCTTTTTCTTTAGGCTTAGGATTTTTTTCATCAAAATTCAATGTTTCTTTTAAAATATCCATGGGTTTTTCTGCTTTAGACGCTTTCTTTTTTGATTCGAGTTGCGCTTTTGTATCAAGAGCAAGTTCTTCATCAGGAAAAATCCCTTCTTTAGACATAATGCGTTCTTCCTCCCTCCAAACAAATCCTCTTAATCTTCTGGCATTTTCTGGAAATTCTTCCTCGGGATAAATGTTGCTTTCGGCGTTATTGAAGCCGGTCATGGTTTCAATTTTATTGTCGGTCATTTCAGCATTAATTCGACTACACACCGATTTCCGGATGCCTACAAATTCATTTTTATCGTTATAGATGTAATAAATAGACTCGGCATTTTTAATTATGTCTACCTCTTTTAGCTTTTGGTCTACAAATCGGCCAAATAAATTTTGACCTTTAATTTGATTGTACCCGTTTTTACTGAGGGAATCTTTTTGAATGATGAACGCGTTGTTAAGCACCTTGAGTGAATCTAATTTTTCAGTTTTGCTGTTGCCAATTAAGTGCATTACATCTCCTGTCATTTGATTTTCATTATTCCAAAGTATGGGTTTTCCGATCAGTTGGGTCAAGTTGCTTTTCGTGCTGGAATGTAACGAATCACATTTACCACTCATGTCGCTTTTGTAAAAACGAACATTATTAAAAGCTCTAATGATTCGATTTTCTTCTGGACCAGATACGATAATTTTTTTTCCATGCATGTACATGGTGTCCTTTTCTACTAGTGATTTTACCAGGGCTTTTTTGGTTAATACCATGGAGTCTTTTTTGGTTTCAATGTTACGAAACAATTCGGCAAAATGCCCCGTTGCAATTATTTTGTTAACAGTATCGGTAATTTTTACATTGTTGATGCCTCTAGAGTAATTTTTTTTTCGGTCGTAATAGAGGTCGTCTCCAACAATAATTTTATTATCATAGGTAATCTTAGAATTTTTAGTAAGTTTTCCAATATCGTTTGTGGTGTCGTAAAAACCGTTTTCGGTATAAATTACATTCTCTTTACTTGTAATGGTAGAAGGTCCAAATACATAGGCATGTCCCGAATTTTCATAAAAATCCAAATGATTGGTTTTGATGGTGGATTTCGGGTTTTTTACGGTAACAGCTGTTGTAAATTTGTATTTTTTTTGATCTACATAATAGCGGCCCGATTTGCTTTTTAAGACATTTTCTTTATTGTGAATGGTGCCAAATGAATTGTAAAAAGCTTGTTGGTTTCTTTTATCGAAATAAACAGTATCGGTTACTAAAGTAGATTCGGGCGAACGCATCGATACGTCTCCAGTGGCAAACGCAAATTCAATTTTACCATCATATTCGGCATATTTGCTGTTTAAAAAAATAGTATCACCTTGATTGATTTGTACATTTCCAAAGGCTTTGATGTATTCTTCATCTTTAAAGTGGTAGGCTTTATTGCAGTTGATTTTAACGCCATTATGCAATACGCGAACATTTCCCGTAAACACTATGGCACCCGGAATTTCTGTTTGGTTCATGTCAATGAAATCTGAATTTTCAATGACTATTTTTTTCTTTTCTTGTGCAAGAGAAAATGAAACCATCAGTAACAAACATGCGATATAAAAATAGCTATTTTTCAAGATGAAATTATTTGGAGTCAAATTTAAGTAAAAACTAGAAATGCGGTCACTTATTAAGATATTTTTATCAGTTTATTTTATAAGCATTAAGTAAATTAATCCAAAAAAAACTCGCTACCCCATTAAATGTTGTAGCGAGTTTAAAAAAAATAAAAAAAAATTATTTTGTAATTGTTTGTTTTCTATCCGGTCCCACCGAAATTACTTTGATTGGAACTTCAACGGCTGCCTCAATAAATTCGATGTAGGTTTTCAATTCCTGCGGTAATTCTTCATAAGTTGTCATACCGGTTAAGTCGGCTTTCCAACCTTTCATTTCTGTTAATATTGGTGTAACGTTTTCAGGTTCAATGTTGTAAGGCAAATGTTTGATTTCTTGGCCTTTGTAGTGGTATCCGGTACACACTTGAAGGGTGTCAAATCCAGAAAGTACATCGCCTTTCATCATGTATAATTGGGTAACACCATTTACTTGAACGGCATATTTTAATGCCACTAGGTCTAGCCATCCGCAACGGCGAGCACGTCCTGTAACCGAACCAAATTCGTTTCCAACTTTTGCCATGGTTTGTCCTGCCTCATCAAAATCTTCTGTTGGAAAAGGACCACTACCCACGCGAGTTGTATAGGCTTTAAAAATACCAAATACGTCTTTTACTTTGTTTGGTGCAATACCTAATCCGGTACAAGCTCCAGCAGCTGTAGTGTTGGATGAAGTTACAAAAGGGTACGTTCCAAAATCAACATCCAATAACGATCCTTGTGCGCCTTCAGCCAATATAGATTTACCTTCTTTTAAGGCTTTGTTTAAGTACTCTTCGCTGTCAATGAAAGTTAATTTTTTCAAGTCTTTTACGGCTTCAAAAAACTCTTCTTCCATTTCTTTCAAATCGTATTGTAAATCCACATCGTAAAAAGCGATCATGGCTTCGTGTTTATCAGCCAAAGCTCTGTAGCGCAATTTAAAATCCTCTAATTCTAAATCTCCTACACGCAATCCATTTCTCCCGGTTTTATCCATGTAAGTAGGTCCAATTCCTTTTAAAGTAGAGCCAATTTTAGCTTTTCCTTTTGAGGCTTCAGAGGCAGCATCGAGTAAACGGTGCGTTGGTAAAATTAAATGTGCTTTTCTTGAGATAAACAATTTGGAAGTAATATCCATATTGAATTTAGCCAATCCTTCTATTTCTTTTTGAAAAACTACCGGATCAATTACGACACCATTACCAATAATATTGATGGCATTTTTATGAAAAATCCCTGACGGTATAGTTCTTAATACGTGTTTTATGCCGTCAAATTCTAATGTGTGTCCAGCATTTGGACCTCCTTGAAAACGAGCAATGATATCATATTTTGAAGTGAGAACGTCAACGATTTTTCCTTTTCCTTCATCTCCCCATTGTAATCCGAGTAGTAAATCTACAGTCATTGTGTGCTTATTTTATTTGTAGTTAGGTGTTTGTTTCTTGTTTTTTTGTGCCATAAAAATAGAGTGAATGGTTTTGAATATCAATACCAAAAAGCTCTTCCATGGTTTGTTTGATTTGTTGTATTCTTGGGTCACAAAATTCGATTACTTCCCCCGTATCAGTTAATATAATGTGATCGTGTTGTTTGTCAAAATACGATTTTTCATAATGGGCTTGGTTTTGGCCAAATTGATGGCGTCGAACCAGGCCGCATTCCAATAAAAGTTCGATGGTATTGTATAGCGTAGCTCTACTCACACGGTAATTTTTATTTTTCATTTTGATGTACAACGATTCGATATCAAAATGCTCGGTTGCATTGTAAATTTCTTGAAGAATAGCAAAACGTTCGGGTGTTTTTCTGTGGGCTTTTTCTTCCAAATAGTTGGTAAAAACGGTCTTTACAATTTCCTGATTTTTGTTGTCCATTACTTTGTTAAATGAAATATACGCAAAGATAGTGAAAGTTGGAATTTAGAATTTAGAAATTCAAAGTATTTTTGAACAGAGTTATTAAGAGTAAGAAATGATGATTATTTGTAAACGCGAATAATTTTATCAATACCGTCGACCTTTTTGATGTTGTCAATTAACTTTTTTAGTATAGTGTTATTCTGAACTACAACTGTAACTTGGCCGTTAAAAATGCCTGCCTCACTACTTAAAGAAATACTTTGGATATTAACGTTCATTTGGTTGGATATCACTTTTGTGAGTTCATTGGTTAATCCCAACGTATCCATGCCCGTAATTTTTAATACGGCTTTAAATTCTTCTTGCGAGGAGTCAATCCATTTCGCTTGAATAATTCGATAGGCATAATTTGATTGCATGCTTATGGCATTCGGACAATCTTTTTTATGTACTTTAATTCCTTCGTTGATCGTTACAAATCCAAAGACGTCATCTCCCGGTATCGGATTACAACAGCTGGAAAGTTTATAGTCCAATTTGTTTTGTTCGGCACCAAAAACGAGCATGTCAAATTTCTTACTGATTTCATTTTTAAGTATTTGTTCAGATGCGGCTGATGGTGTTCTTTTAATTGTTTTCTTGAAAAAATTAACCAGCGTATTGTGTTTTTTAGCGGCATAATCTTTCAATTGTTGGTTTTCAATAGTGCCTATTCCGGCTCTATAAAACAAATCCAAGCTCGTTTGTAATTTGAAATAATTAACCAATTCGTTTACGGTATTTTCATTCAGTGTTATTTTTAGATGGCGCAATTTGCGTTCTAATAATTCTTTTCCTTCTTCCGCAATTTTCTTGGTATTCTCGTTGAGAACGTTTTTAATCTTGTTTTTTGCTCTGGATGTAGTTACATAATCTAACCACTGTGACGTAGGTTTTTGATTGGGTGATGTAATGATCTCAACTTGATCACCACTATTCAGCATATGGTTGAGTGGGACCAATTTGCCATTGACTTTAGTACCACGTGTTTTAACGCCAATTTCGGAGTGTATGCTAAACGCAAAATCTAAGGAAGTTGCTCCTTTGGGCAACGATTTGATTTCACCTTTGGGGGTGAAGACATAGATTTCTTTGGCGTATAAATTCAGTTTGAAGTCTTCAACAAAATCTACAGCATTACTAGCCGAGTTTTCCAAAGCTTCTTTGAGTTGATTGAGCCAAATTTCCAAACCATGCTCTTCTGTAGCACCATTTTTATATTTGTAATGTGCTGCATATCCTTTCTCGGCAATTTCATCCATGCGTTCGCTGCGCACTTGAATTTCTACCCAGCGTCCTTTCGGGCCCATAACAGTGATATGCAATGCCTCGTAACCGGTAGATTTGGGCGACGAAATCCAGTCACGCAATCGACTTGGTGATGGTCGATAATGATCGGTTACCACCGAATAAATCTTCCAAGCTAGAAATTTTTCATCGTGGGGATTGGACTTATAAATGATGCGCAGAGCAAATTTATCATACACCTCGTCAAAAGTTACCCCTTGATTTTTCATTTTTCTGCGAATCGAATAGATCGATTTAGGTCGGCCTTTCATCGTAAATTCAATTCCTTCTTCCTTAAGCGAACTGCTAAGTATTTCTGAAATTGTTTTGATGTAGCCATCTTGTTCTTCTTTAGTTTCCTTGATTTTACTTGTAATATCATTGTAAACAAGTGGTTCGGTGTATTTAAGCCCTAAGTCTTCTAATTGGGTTTTAATATTATACAATCCCAAGCGATGGGCCAGAGGGGCATAAATGTATAGAGTTTCTGAGGCAATTTTGGCTTGTTTGTAATCGGCCATACTGCCCATGGTTTGCATGTTGTGTAAACGGTCGGCAATCTTAATTAAGATCACCCGAACGTCGTCATTCAGTGTCAGCAACATCCTGCGGAAGTTTTCCGCTTGCATGGAAATTTCTTGGTCGGTTTTAACTTTCGCAATTTTAGTAAGTCCTTCGACCAATTGTGCAATTTTAGGGTTGAACATATTTTCAATGTCTTGCACTGTAATATCGGTATCTTCAACTACATCATGCATCAAAGCAGCAGCGATCGAAGTAGCTCCCAAACCAATATCTCGCGCCACAATTTTAGCTACGGCTATGGGATGAAATATATATGCTTCCCCCGATTTTCTTCTTTGGTCTTTATGAGCATCAACAGCAACATCAAAAGCTTTGCGAATGATTTTTTTATCTTCAACGCTAAGTGTTTGGTAACTAATACGAAGAAGTTCTTTATATTCTTGTGCTATGGCTTTATTCTCCGCTTCAATTTCTAATTCTGTCATACCTTAACTTTGATCAACTAAAAGTACAATTTTTTTTCGATTCTGCAAAGCAGAAAATAGAAAAAAGAATGACGACTAAAAGCCACGTTGTCTTTTAGCTTCGAACAATAAAATAGCCGCGGCTACCGATACATTCATAGAATCGATGACACCTTGCATAGGTATGATGATGTTTTTGTAACTTTCGGAACGCCATTTTTCAGACAGGCCCGTAGCTTCTGTGCCAACTACTAAAGCAGTAGGCATAGTAAAGTTTTGTGTGTGGTATTCGGTTGCATCTTGTAAAGTTGCCGAATAGATATTGATATTATGGGACTTCAAGTAGGCAATCACTTCTTCGGTGGTACCCACGGCAATTTGACGGGTAAACAAACAACCTACACTGGAGCGCACGATATTCGGATTGTATACGTCGCTTTTGGGATTGGCAAGAATAACCGCGTCAACATTGGCAGCATCGGCTGTTCGTAATATGGCACCCACATTCCCTGGCTTTTCTATAGATTCGCCCACTAAGATGAGGGGATTTTTAGATAATTT
The DNA here is from genome assembly GCF_044376915.1 of Flavobacterium sp. GTDB lineage: Bacteria > Bacteroidota > Bacteroidia > Flavobacteriales > Flavobacteriaceae > Flavobacterium. Next base: position 15,093 of record NZ_JBILKB010000011.1, on the reverse strand, counting down.
CAAATTGGACAAGGCTAGTGATTTGGTTTTAAGTACGGCGAGAATACCTTCTGTAGTATCGCGATAGGCTAATTTTTGGTAGACATCTTTTGAAATTTCGATAATTTGAAGACTAGATTTCTGGATGTTCAGATGTTCAGATAATTGACCTAATTCATTACAAATTAATATTGTTTCCAAATCATAACCTCCTTTTATGGCCAATTCAATTTCGCGTTGGCCTTCCACTAAAAAAGTGCCCGTTTGCTTGCGAATTTTCGCTTTTTCTTGCAATTGAACGAGTGATTTTATGTAGGAGTTTTGAACCGAGGTAATTTGTTTCATAGGTGCGCAATTGAAGGTCAAAAATACAAAAAAGCCTCTCAATTACTGAAAGGCTTTCGGATTATTTTTTCTGTTGTTCAAATTTTCCTTTGTATCGTTCGTTGAGTTCGGTGTGGTGACTTTCCAAACTAATTTGTCTACCATCAATTAAGGCCAAGGAAATGATATTTGATTTCATTTCTAAAGCATCGCCATCTGAAAGGAATAATGTGGCGCTTTTCCCGGCTTCTAACGTGCCATAATTGTTGTCGATTCCTAAGATTTTGGCCGTATTTCCAGAAATGAGTTGAACCGCTTGTTCTTTGGTTAATCCCCATGCAGCACATGTACCAGCATAGAAAGGTAAATTTCTGGTTTGCATGCGTTCCATGTCTCCTGCGTTTTGTAAGCCTACTAAAACGCCTGCATCGACCAAAATTTTTGCGTTTTTATAAGGTAAGTTAACATCCTCATCTTCTAACAAAGGCAAATCGTGTATGCGTTTGAGTAAAACTGAAACATTGTTTTCTTTCAAAAGTTGGGCTACTTTGAATGCATAGTAGCCTCCAATAATCACCATTTTTTGGATGTTGTTTTTCTTTTTAAATAAAACAGCATCGATGATTTCTTTTTCGCCATTTGCACTAACATATAACGTTTTATCACCCGATTGCAGACCTATCATCGCTTCAAAAGGCAGGTCTTTTTTATCGTTTTTACTCGCTAAATAGGCAAACGCATTGTCGAAATAGGTCTGAATTTCTTTGATTTGAGGTTCGTAGTTTTTATTAGACTCAATACCTCCAGGTTCGGCCCACCATCCAGCTCTAGAATAACTTCTAGGCCAATTCAAATGCAGGCCTTCGTTTTCTTTTACAAGTGCATCTTCCCAATTCCATGCATCTAATTGCACAATAGAAGAGGTGCCAGAAATGCGTCCGCCTCTTGGTGTAATTTGTGCCAATAAAACACCATTTGGACGCGTAGTCTCTACTAATTTTGATTCGGCGTTATAGGCAATAATACTTCGCACGTGTGGATTGAATTCGCCAATTTCACTTTCGTCATCGGAAGCGCGTACGGCGTCAATTTCAACCAATCCCAAAGTGGAGTTTGGAGCAATAAATCCCGGATACAAGTGTTTTCCTGCGGCATCAATTATAACATCATGTTTGGCTGGTTTCATAACCGTTGCATCACCAATACTTGCAATTTTTCCATTTACTAGAGATACTAGACTGTTCTCGATTATGCTTCCATTGCCTAAATGCGCTTTGGCTCCTAAAATTAAGATTGATTTACTTTGTTTAGCTGCTGGTGTTTGTTGGGCAAATCCAAACAAAGAAATGAATACTAGAACGATATATTTTTTCATATTAATTGTATTTATAATGAGATGCTGAGCAATATTCTCCTAAGGTGTCGCAGTGGTAGTGACCATTTTCTTTTTTCTTAGGCAATTGGGTTTTCATTCCTTTGTTCTTAGCGTCTAGAAGCGAATTGATTAATTCAGCACGTTCTTTTTGAATGGTAGCTAAATTTTCTGTTTCTTTTTCTAAATCGTAAAAAATGACACCATCAACCACTGTTTTTTCTGCACGGGTATAAATAGATAACGGACTATCCGACCATAAAACAACATCAGCATCTTTCCCTACTTTTATACTGCCAATGCGATGGTCCATTTGAAGGATTTTTGCCGGATTTAAAGTAACAAAATTCCAAGCTTCTTCTTCAGTTACATTCCCATATTTTACGGTTTTAGCGGCCTCTTGATTTAAGCGACGAGACATTTCAGCATCATCTGAGTTAATTGAAACCGTGACACCTTCATTCATCATGATCGCAGCGTTGTAAGGTATAGCATCGTTAACTTCATATTTATAAGCCCACCAATCAGCAAAAGTAGATCCCGCTACACCATGAGCCGACATTTTATCTGCCAATTTATAACCTTCTAAAATGTGGGTAAAGGTTTGGATCTTGAATTGGTAGCGCTCGGCTAATTTCATCAACATATTGATCTCTGATTGCACATAGGAATGACACGTAATGAATCGTTTTTTGGCTAATATTTCACCAAGAACTTCCAATTCGATATCAAATCGAGGCAATACCTTGTTTTTGTTTTTTCCAGATTTGTAGGCATCCCACTCGTTTTTATACTCTATGGCTCGGGTGAAATAATCTTCGTAAACCTGTTCTACGCCCATACGAGATTGTGGGAAACGATTGCGGGAAAAATCTCCCCAATTGGATTGTTTTACATTTTCACCCAAAGCAAATTTGATGTATTTGGGAGCGTCTTTGACCAACATTTCGTCGGGAGCATAACCCCATTTTAATTTTATGAAGGCAGCACGACCTCCAATAGGGTTAGCCGAACCGTGCAGTAAGTTTGCAGATGTAACTCCTCCAGCTAAATTTCGATAAATATTAATATCTTCTGAATTTACAACATCTTCAATAGTAACTTCTGCAGATGAATTTTGGCCGCCTTCGTTCACACCATTAGAAATAGCAATGTGAGAGTGTTCATCTATGATTCCCGCTGTAAGATGTTTTCCGGTTCCGTTAATAACTTTGGCGCCATTAGTAGGTATTTTTTCACCTATTTTAGTAATTTTTCCGTTTTGAATCAGTACATCCACTTCTTTAAGTATGCCTTCTTTTTCTCCAGTCCAAACAGTTACATTTTGAAACAATAGGGTTTCTTGTTTTGGTTTTTCAGCCGCTCCAAATGCTAAATTGGGATAAGTAACCGCATACATGTTTGGGATTTTAGGAGTATCTTTTTTATCCTCTTTTTTATCCTCTGTTATTTTTACTTCTTTTTTAAGGGCAGTCCAAGTGGTTTCATTTCCATTTTCTAAAACTGCTTTTCCTTGCATTGTTTGGTTGCTCCATGTTCCCGAAAGACGTACAAAATTTGCTTTGCTGGTATCTTGATTTTTAATAACTAAATTGATCCATGGGTCATTAAACTGAATTTTAGTTCCAAATGAAATACTGTCCTTAACTGCTTTTGCTTCAAATTTTGAAAGATCACCTTCAATTTTTAAGTCAAATTTTTGATTGTTAACCGTCAATTCGTAGTTGCCTCTAATGTCGGTAGGGTTAAGTTTAGTAATGATATTTCTTTCACCTTGCACCCAATTTTCCATAATTTCGGTTTTATCTTCAAAAAGATCACCCGAAGCGATAATAAAATTGGCCAATTTACCTTTTGCAAGGGAACCCACTTGGTCAAACTGATTGATCAATTTTGCCGGATTTTCGGTCAGGGCTTGTAGTGCTTTTTCTTTCGGTAAACCATAAAAAACCGCCTTTTTTAAATTGGAAAGAAACGATTTAGTGTCTTTTAGATCGGCAGCTGTAATGGCAAAAGGAATATTATTTTCGGCCAATATTTTTAAATTAAACGGAGCTTGGTTCCAAAATTTTAGGTCACTCACGCTAACTTGTTGTGCCAAATAAGGATCGGCAACATCATAGGCTTCAGGAAAGTTGATAGGGATAATAAATGTAGCATTTGATTTTTTGATTTCGTCAATGCGCTCAAATTCGTTACCGCTGCCTTTAATTAGGTATTTTACACCAAATTCATCCGCTATTTTGTCGGCTCTTAATGCATTTAATTTATCACCTGCATTAAATATTTGTACTAAATTTTTGTTTCTATTGAATGCTTCTAATGAGAAATCTTTTGAATTACTGGTGCCTTGTGCATACCATTTTGCATCGTGAAATACTTGACGAATCAACGCCATGCTCCCCATCATTGAAGAAGGATAACTTTGTTTCGTAAATTTGCTTCTGCTGAACGTAAAGTGTTGTGATATTTTTTCTTTAAGAATTCGTTTTGCATCGGTAGCTTTGTCGTTCAGGGTCCAAAAAAGTCCCGTCCCGGCAATTATTCCATCGTTGTGATGACTAACTACAGCACCAAATCCAATGCCCCTTAGGCTAGCTGCATTTTTTTCGTCATAACCAATATTTTCATAAGCATTGTATTCAGGTTTGACATGATCATTCCAATAATACCCTTCCCGATTGGTGTCGTACTGCGGGGTAAAATTACCGTTGGGTCTAGCGTTGGGCTTATTAATTCCAAATTCACTATATAATTCAATGAAAGAAGGATAAATAGTTTTGCCTTTGGCATCAATTACTTCAGTGCCTTTAGGAAGTTGAATACTAGTGCCTACTTCTACAATTTTATTTTCTTTAATCAGTAAGGTTGCATTTTCAATTTTTTGCGTTGCCGAAATATAAATGGTGGCATTTTGAATGGCAGTGTAATTTTTAAAGCTTTGTTTTACCCCATCATTTTTAGGAAAATAATCTTGTGCATGAAGGGTAGAACTCACTAAGAATAGGAGCCATAAGGTTAAATATCTCATATTTGTTAAATTTTGTACTGGCTAAAGATAAAAATTATCTCCAAAAAAAAACCGGTTGTACTATAATTTAACAAAATTTCAGAAGTATTTATAGCGTATAAATCTATAAAAGGGTACTATAGTATTAGTAGGCTAAATACAAATACCCAACTATTGCATTCGGATAGTCGGGGTCGTTAAGGTTTAAAACATAATAATAGGTCCCTTCCGGTGCTTTTTCTCCGCCGATGGCATTGGGAACCGTTCCGTCCCAGTCTGCTTTAGAATTATTCCCCGTCCAAACTAATTTTCCCCAACGGTTGTAAATTTCCAGGTTAAAATTCAGGAATACATCGCGTAAACCTTCAATGAAAAAAGCATCGTTTGATCCGTCACCGTTTGCCGAAACCGCATTGTAAACGGTAGGTGGGCAATTGTTTGTAAGCAAAGAAAACGAGGTAATGGAATAACAATTATCGTTATCAACACGCACGAAAATTTCTTTGGGTGTAGTGAGTGCTTCATAGTTGGTGCTGTTCATGATAGCTAATATTCCTGCCTCAGCATTGGTACTGTTTTCGTAAAAGCGTACTGCTTGAGTTGGATCGGTCTTAACTGCTGATTCATATGATGAAAAATCAAACAGTCCCCTGGTTAACCCCAAATTACAAGAAGTAATATCTTCCAAGGCATTGAATTCAGGTGAGATTGTCAATTCGACCGGGATCGAAAAAGTATTGTTGTTTTCATTGAGCTCATTGACAATGCCAATTCCATTACCCGTGTCATCAACAACCGCTTGAATGTTGAAATTGTTGGGTATTGCAGAAGGGATGTTGAGTGAAAAACTTCCTGTTTCGAAACCTCCAATAGCGATAGGATTTTGTGTGATTGTTCTTCCAAAAAACTGCCCTGCAATGTAAAATGAAATGGAAGTATTTGCGGGGAGTATTTCAGTAGAATTGGTATTGTAAACGGAATAATTTATGGTTATATCTCTGCTGTTACAAGCAGTTGCTACGTTATTAAGTACAACAGTAGCATCGGGTAATTGACTGTTTAATTTAGTAATTACGGTATTGATCATAATAAAATCTTGAGAAGAAGATAATGTAATTGAAGCACTGGTGTCGCCAATCGCTACATAATTATCAATTTCGTAAACATCCAAATCCATGTTGTACAGCGTGTTGGAACCCGTTATTGAATTCGTGCTGTTAAACACATTGTTGATGGGGTTAATGGCATTACTAATAGCAATGTTGTTCACTGAAAATGTTTCTGTAGGCAGCTGAGAGTCACCTTCCCAAGCAATAAATCCAGCTTTGGCATTGGTATTATTGAGTACAAATAAATTGGTTAAATTGATTTGTAAGGCATCTGGAACCCCTTGTAGACCATCATAAATATTGAGTTGGTTCAAGGTTAAACTCGGATTTTCATATACAATCAATATGGCCCATCCTGCAAAATTTGTTTTTCGAGTGTAGTGTAAAGGTTCAAACGCTGAAATATCCAAATCGGATAGGGTATAGGTGCCGTTTCCTGTTGCTTGTACATACGATGTAATATCTTTAAATGCGCTAAAATAGGTAAACGTATTGGGCGAGAAAAAACGCGAATGCGAAAAGGTACGTTCAGCGGTTAGTGGATTACCGTTTAGGTTGACTTGAAAGTCGCCATCGCCACTTCCAGCCCAATACAAATAGGCACGTACAATGCGGTCTGATGGAGACATGTTTAACTGTGCAGCCGAAGACGAACTGGTAATGTAACCAAATGTTGGGTTGTTCTCTGCACTATTCATGGTGTTTCCAATAAATGTGAAATCATAGCGACCATTGATCTGTTCATAGAGTGTGATGTCCTGTGCATTCAATCGCAAAATTCCCAAAAATGTGAGTATTAGGATAAGGTAATGTAGTTTTTTCATTTTTTTCAAACCCATAATTTTGCAACTAATTTACTACATTTTATTTAAAAAAGTGAAAATTGAAAGTTTGTCAACTAAAAAATTAGTAATTTTCCCCGATTAAAATTACGTTTTGAAAAGTTATCACGTTAGAACATATCAATCAGCAGATTATACATCTTGGAACGAATTTGTGGCCCAATCCAAAAATGCTACTTTTTTATTTCATAGGGATTTTATGGAATACCATAGCGATAGGTTTCAAGATTATTCGTTATTAATTTTTGACGAAAAAGATAAACTCAAAGCCATTTTACCAGCTAATAGGGTGGGAGATAATTTGTATTCTCATCAGGGTTTAACCTATGGTGGATTAGTTATTAGCGCATCGACAATGCTTTTTGAAGTAATACAAATAAATCAGGTAATGTTGAGCTTTTTGTATGAACAACAAATTTTGAAATTGCACTTAAAAATTATACCAACTATTTATAATAATATTCCATCGGATGAAATGGAATATATTTCTTTTTTACTTCATGCCAAACTTTACAGAAGAGACGCTATTGCAATTTTAGATATTACAAATCAAGTTGAGAAATCAAGAGTTCGTAAAAGAGGCATTGAAAAAGGATTAAAAAATAATTTAGTTATTAAAGAGGTTGATGATTTTGAAATTTTTTGGAACGAATTATTAATTCCAAATTTAAAAGAAAGATATAATGTTTCTCCTGTCCATACTCTAGAAGAAATCAAGTATTTAAAATTGAAATTTCCAACAAAAATTAAACAGTATAATGTTTATTTAGATAAAAAAATTATTGGAGGTGTTACCATATTTGAAACAAATAATGTTATTCATCCTCAATATATCGCTGGTAATAAAGATTTTAATAATCTATATGGAGGATTAGATTTTTTATATGACTATTTAATAAATAATGTTTATAGAGGATCAAAATATTTCGATTTTGGCATTTCAAATGAAAACAACGGATTGCAATTAAATGAAAAATTGCATTATTGGAAAGAATCTTTTGGAGCACGCACTGTTGTTCAAAATTTCTATGAAATTGAAACCAAGAATTACAAACTTTTAGAAAATGTATTTATATGATTACATTCCTCAATTTATATAAGATCAACCAACCTTTTGAAACGGCTTTTCATGAAAAAATGAAGCAGTTTTTTGAAGCGGGATGGTATGTTTTAGGAAAGGAAGTCAGTGCCTTTGAAGCAGGTTTTGCTTCCTACTGTGGTGCCAAATATTGTATAGGTGTTGGGAATGGATTGGACGCATTAGTACTCATTTTTAAAGGGTATATTGAACTCGGAAAATTGCAAAAAGGTGATGAAGTGTTAGTGCCTGCAAATACCTATATAGCAAGTATTTTAGCGGTGTTGCAAGCCGACTTAGTTCCTGTTTTGATTGAACCAAAGTTGGAAACGTATACCATTGATCCCCATGCGATTGAAGCTAAAATTACGACGAAAACTAAAGCCATATTGCCGGTTCATTTGTACGGTCAATTGTGCGAAATGACAACAATCAATGAAATCGCTAAAAGGCATCATTTATTGATAATTGAAGATGCGGCGCAAGCCCATGGAGCAACAAGGAACAACACTAAAGCTGGAAGTTTTGGAAATGCGGCCGGGTTTAGTTTTTATCCGGGTAAAAATCTAGGAGCCCTAGGTGATGCGGGTGCGATAACGACCAATGATGCTGCTTTAGCGGAAGTCTTATTTTCGTTGCGAAATTATGGTTCGAAAGTGAAATATGAAAATGAAAGGCTAGGTGTTAATTCGCGATTGGATGAATTGCAAGCGGCCTTTTTAAACCTAAAGCTACCCCATTTGGAGGCCGAAAATGAATTCCGGAGACGCCTAGCGAAACGCTATCTTTTGGAAATCAACAACGAGAAAATTATCTTGCCGCAATGGGATGGAACCGATAATCATGTGTTTCATTTGTTTGTAGTTCGAACTCAAAATAGATTGGCACTTCAAGACTATTTGAAAAATCAGGGAATTGAGACCATGATTCATTATCCAATACCACCACATAAACAAAAAGCGTTGTTCAATTGGAATAATTTATCATTTCCAATTACAGCTAAAATTCATGATGAAGTATTGAGTATACCATTGAATTCAAGTTTGACTAATGATGAAATTGATCAAATCATTCAAAAATTAAATCAATATTAATTTTGAATATTTTAAAAAAAATAGTTCAAAACCAATTGTTTAAAGCTTCCTCTTTAAGCAGTTTTAGTATTATTATAAGATTAGTTACTGGGTTTGTTTCTTCTAAGGTTATTGCTCATTTTATTGGACCTTCGGGTATGGCATTAATGGGAAATTTGCGCAGTTTTTCCTCTTTATTAGATTCTATTGGAACCTTAGGAGTGCAAAGTGGCGTTTTGCAAAATGTTGCAAAAAATCAATCTGATAAAATTCTAGTCGCTGACTTTGTTCGTAAAATATTTTGGATCCTAATTATAGTTTCATTATCTCTTTCATTACTTTTAATCTTTGGAAATTCATTTATTGGAAATTTGATATTTAATCAAAATTTTCAATACTATTTTGCATTATATTTTATAGCATTTTTACTTCCTTTTCAAATTTTGCATCTATTTTTCATTACGGTTTTAAACGGGTTAAGTTGTTATAAAAAAGTAACTCAAATTTCTATTTATGGGTATATAATGAGTTTACTAATTTCTTTTGGATTAATATGCTTTTATAGTATTAATGGCGCATTAGTTTCCCTTTCTATAAGTTCATTTTTTTTGTTTATTTTTTCGAGTTATTTCTTTTTTAAAGCGTTTCCATTTCAATTAATTTGTAAAGAAATAAATGTAGACTTTAGTGTTCTGAAAGGGTTAATACCTTTTGGGATTATGTCACTTTTTACCGCTGTAGTTACTCCAATTATATATATTTTTATTCGAAATAGTATTACTAGTGAAGTTTCAATTGAAGCTTCTGGTTGGTTTGAAGCCATGCAAAGAATATCTGGTTTTTACTTTATGTTTATTTCCACTTTGGTTAGCTTTTATTTTTTGCCCGAAATGATTAAAGCTAATTCTGACAATGAAAAATTAAGTTTAACCAAAAAGTTTTATTACCAAGTAATCCCCATTTTTTTATTGGCGTTAATTGCAATTTATTTTTGTAAAGATTATTTAATCAAATTATTATTGACTCCTAATTTTAGTCAAGTTAGAAATTTGTTTTTTTGGCAACTTCTTGGCGATTTATTTAAAGCACTGTCTTTAATTTTAGGAATACGTTTTTATGTACTTAAAGATGTAAAAGGATATTTAATTACAGAGAGTATTTCCTTTATCGTATTTTTTATAACTGCTTTTTTATTCATACCTCTTTTTGGAGCAACAGGAGCGGTTTTAAGTTATGCAGTTACTTATTTTATTTATCTTTTAGTGTTGATTTTTTATTTTAGAAAAGTGATTTTTAAATCCTAAAAACTTTTTATCCGAACTTTTAGTTCTAACAAAAAAAGGTTGAAAAGTAAGGTAATATTTCTAGCTTTTATAAATTTAAACATTTCAAATCGTATTCTTCCCAGCAATAATTGATGTTCTTTTTTTGATTTATTTAAGTGATAAGCATTATTTAAAATTTTCAAAGTAGATAGATTCAGTCGCTTTGTTTTTAAATTGTTTTTAAATAAAAAATGTGCACTTAATGAATTAGGTATTTCTCTTTTTTTGGCTATTATTTCAGGGAAATATTCAAAATCAAATATTCTAGAAGCTCTAATCCACAAATCTAAATCTTCATAAGCTAGCTCTTCATCATAGTGACCAATTTTTTCATAAACTGATTTTTTAACCATAGATGAAACGGAACAAATTTTTGTCGTTCGACCAATGACCATACTATAAATATCACCACTTTTTGGATCATCTAATTCAGTGTAATAATTTCTTAAAAATGTTCCATCCTGATTTATTTCAATGATATTTCCATATACAATCCCTAGGTTTTTGTACTTCGATTTTTGGAATATTTCGATTTGTTTTTCAACGCAATTGGGTAATAAAACATCATCAGCTGCTAAATCAATTATATATTCTCCAGTTGCTTTTTTCGCTAGTTGATTGAAGGTTTTGGTATTACCCAAATTCTTTTCGTTAGCCGAAAAATGTACTTTTGGATAATGTTGCAACCAATTCTGAATTTTTTCAACCGAATTGTCTGTACTACAATCATCAGCAATTAATAATTCAATATTTGGATACGTTTGATGAATAACCGAATTTAAAGCTTCCTCAACATAATCTTGGTGATTGTATGACAAACAAATAATACTAACTAGTGGAAAATTTTGCATGTTTTAAGCAGAAGAGTTTTATATTTGTTACGAAAGTAAATAAATAACCGTGATTCAGCAAAGTAAAAAATATAAAATTGCTATTATTGCCTATAACTTAGATTCCGGTGGATTGGCAAAAGTGATTAAGAATGTTTTTCTTTTATTCAAAGAAATTAGTTTTTTTAATGTTGAATTAGTATTATTAGATGACATTAAAAGGTTTAATCTGGATGAGAAAGTAGTCTATTTTGGAGATTTAGCAAACATAAAATCCCCTTTTTATAATAAAATTAATAAGTATATTCAATTTAATAAATATATTAAAAAGCATAATTTTGATTTTATTATTGATTTGCGTTATAGGATAAATCCTATCACTGAGTTACTTATTCTAAAATTAATTTATCCAAAAACTAAATTAATTTATAATGTTCACAGTTCTAAATTAGAAACATATTTACTTAATAACACTTTTTTGACTAATTATTTATACGGTAATGCCTATAAAACGGTATGCGTTGCAAAGGAAAATGAGAAGTTAGTTATTCAAAAACACCATTTAAAAAACACCATAACTATTTATAATCCAATTGATTTTGATGATATTAAAGCTAAGAAAGAAGAATCTATTGATTTTAATTTTGAATATATTTTAGCAGTTGGACGATTTGTTGAATTAAAGCAATTTTATGAACTAATTATAAGTTATGCAAACTCTATTTTACCTCAAAATCAGGTAAAGTTAGTACTTGTTGGTGAAGGAGAAGAACTCTTACGATGTAAAGAATTAGTGTTCTCTTTAAATTTAAATGAAAATGTTGTATTTGTGGGATTTTCTAATAATCCATATAAATACATGCAAAACGCTAAATTTTTAGTGCTTTGTAGTAAGTATGAAGGATTTGGACTTGTTTTAGTTGAAGCTTTAGCTTGTAATACTCCGGTAATTAGTTTTGATTTAGTTTCGGGACCAAATGAAATAATAGAGCATGAAAAAAATGGCTTGTTAGTTGAAAACCAAAATTTTGATAAACTAACAGAGGCAATAAATTTATTGTTTTCGGATGAAGAGCTGTATACAACTTGCAAAATTAATGCATTAGAAAGTGTACAAAAATTTTCTTTTGAAGAAATTAAGAAAGAATGGTTAAATTTGCTTCAAATACATGATTAATGAACACCAAACTTATAAATATCCCAAAAATTGAAGATCCAAGAGGGAATCTTTCTGTAATTGAACATGATGTTGTTCCCTTTGAAATTAAACGTGTTTATTATTTGTATGATGTTCCTGCTGGTGCAGAGCGTGGCGGACATGCGCACAAAAAATTGCAACAATTTTTAGTAGCACTTTCGGGAAGTTTTGATGTGATTTTGCACGACGGCCAACACGAAAAATTGGTAACACTTAATAAGCCTTTTGAAGGATTGTTGATTACCAATGGAATCTGGCGCGAATTGAAAAACTTTTCGTCGGGGGCAGTTTGTTTGGTCATTGCCTCAGCCGTTTTTGAAGAAGAAGACTACATTAGAACTTTTTCGGAATTTTTACAATCAAAACATTAGTGGTATACCGAAAAATCTATCCCAATTTTTTTCAATTGCTGTTTAAGGGTTAGTAAAAAACGCAAGATAAAGCTAGGTGTTCCCAATAAGAGCTTTGTTTTGAAGGGTATTTTTGTAGCCATTTCGTGGAGGTAAAAAATTGATTTTTCTGTGTCACCCGCAATTTTAAAGTGTAGGGCATATTCCAATCGGTACAGATCTAAAAATTTTTTCAAACTTGCATTCTGTTTTTCGGCAGCAGCAAATTGCGTAAAATCCATCAATTTTTTTTCTAAAATAGGCGTTTTAGCCAATGAATTTGGTGTTTCAAAATCGTATAAAACCGTGTATTCATTATGAAGGGCAACGGGATACTTGAGGCCAATTTTGGTAAACAATTCTAAATCTTGCCCACTGCTTACTTGGGTATTGAAAACAAAATCATTTTTCAATAGTTTTTTAGGAATGGCACAAGCCGAAGTGAGACTTACACGATGCATCAAACTTGCATCAAAGTAATCGGAAAGAATACCTCTGTAATTATTAGAAATACTATTAGAATAGTTGGGTGTAAGTAGGGTTTTCTTCGAAATTTTTGTTTGATAGCGACTACAATACAGTCCGCAATTTGGAAAGTCGGTATGCAGTTTATATAGTGCTTCTAAATGATTGGGATACCAATAATCATCGGCATCTAAAAATGCGATCAACTCCCCGGTAGCTTTTTCAATACCTGCATTTCGAGCGGCAGCTGCCCCAAGATTTGGTTGTTGAACCCATTGAATACGCGAATCAATAAATTGGGATACAATGGCCAAACCACCATCTGTTGATCCATCATCGATGATAATGACTTCAAAATCGGTATATGTTTGTTTCAGCACCGATGTAAGGGTTTCAGCAATACTAAAAGCCTTGTTGTATAGCGGTATGATGACAGAAATCGAACTCATTTTTTCTTATGAATTAAGTACATGTAATATCCTAATTTATAAAAATCAAAGAGGAATAATTTCGGGTCAGAAGCAGTCAAGTGACGCACCAACGTTTTTCTAAAAACGTTAAATAATAAAACAATTAGCGTGTTTGCCGGGAAAAAATCCAATTTTCTACTCCAACGACTCATGCGAGTAGCCTTAGGCGGTAAGATTTTTGTTTCAATCAGTTCTTTTAGGTTGTCTAAAGCTTCTTCGGTTTTGTTTAAAAAAATTGCTCCTGATTCCAAGTTTTCATGAAACAAGGGATTGTGTATGTGGTTGATTGCAATGCCTTTTTTTTCTAATTCCAAAACAAAAACCAAATCTTCATACCCATATTTTTGAATGTTTGGATGAAAAGGTGTCGCTTCTAAAATAGTTTTTTGAGCTAATAAATTTGAGGTTAAGGTGTGTTGGTAGGGCTTTTTTTCTCGAATCGCTAGCGGAATTGCTTCTCGTTGCGTGCCAAATTTCCAGCGCAATTGTTCATCGGGTTGAGGTGCTTCATGGTGGTAACAAATGCCTCCATATACAACCGATTCCTTGTTTTCTTGGATCAAAGCGATATAGTTGCTTAAAAAGAATCCATCCACTGGAAGCATGTCGCAATCAAGTAACAACACCCAATGGTATTGTGCGCGTTCAACCAATAGGTTTCTGTTGGTCCCACGACCTACGTTTTTCGGCAATTGAATGTATTGAACAAAAGGGAAATCGGATAAATTGTTGTTTTGGGTTGCAATAGCAGTTGCTGTAGACCCATCATCTTGTATGAGTATTTCATATTCGATTTGAAGCGTGTTGGCTTGTAGTATTAATTCGCTAACCAAGGGAACAACATTGTAGTTGTATGTAGGAATTAATATCGACAGCATTACATCGTTCTTTGAACTACTTCAAACATTTTGCCTTCCTCAAATTTTAAAGTCTTTGAAGGGTATTTTAATACCAATGCATAATCATGAGTTGCCATTAAAATGGTTTTTCCATTGGCATTGATAGTACGAAGTACTTCCATTACCTCTATACTGGTTTGAGGGTCTAAATTTCCGGTAGGCTCATCTGCAAGTATCAGTTCAGGATCGTTCAATAGTGCACGAGCAATTCCAACACGCTGTTGCTCACCACCTGAAAGTTGGTGCGGCATTTTAGTTGCTAGACCTTTCATGCCAACTTTGTCCAATACCTCTTCGATTTTAACATCCATTTCTTCTTTTTCAGTCCAACCAGTAGCTTTCAATACAAACAATAAATTATCTTTGATGCTTCGATCGGGTAATAATTTAAAATCTTGGAATACAACGCCTAGTTTTCGTCTTAAATACGGAATGTCGCTTTCTTTTAAAGTGGCTAAATCATAGCCAACAACACTTCCTTCACCTTCAGTTAAAGATAAATCTGCATACAAGGTTTTTAGGAAACTACTTTTTCCAGATCCGGTTCTACCAATTAAGTAGAGGAATTCGCCATGGTTTACGTCAATATTAACGTCGCTTAATACAGGGTTTTTGTCTTGATAAATGGTTGCGTTTTTTAAAGAAAGAACTGTTTCTGACATAGTATGGTATGATTTTAAAATGTAAAAGTAATAACTTATCGTTCCGTTTCAAAATTTTATCTGCTTTT
>NZ_JBILKB010000124.1:0-3746 GCF_044376915.1 Flavobacterium sp. | reverse complement strand
TCATTTAAAATTAGAGGCTATGTTCAAGCGCGTTACAACAGACTATTTGAAACTAATCCCGATCTAGGATGTGAGCAGTGTGACCGATCTTGGGGAGATGAAGGAGGTTTTTTCTTAAGACGGATTCGAATTATATTTTTTGGACAAATTTATAAGAATGTTTATTTTTATATTCAACCCGATTTTGCAAGTTCTGCTAGTAGCACAGGTCTAAATTTTGCTCAGATAAGAGATGCATACTTTGATATAGGTTTTGATGCTAAAAACGAATTTAGAGTAAGAATTGGTCAAAGTAAAATTCCTTATGGATTTGAAAATATGCAATCTAGTCAGAATAGAATTCCTTTAGATCGTGCTGATGCATTAAATAGTGCTGTTACAAACGAGCGCGATATGGGTGTTTTCTTTTACTGGGCTCCTGACAAGATAAGAAAAAAATTCTCTACATTAGTAAGAGACAATTACAAAGGAAGTGGAGATTATGGTGTTTTTGCATTGGGTGCATACAACGGACAAACTGCAAATAGACCTGAATTGAACAACAATTTACATGTAGTTGCAAGAGCTTCCTACCCATTCGAGATTGGTAACCAAATAATTGAACCCGGAATACAAGCCTACACGGGTCGATATGAATTACCGACTTCTTTAAAAAATGGAGGTGTTACTACAACTCATGATTTAAATTATTTAGATCAAAGAGCAGCTGTTTCGTTTATTTTATATCCAAAACCCTTTGGAATTCAAGCCGAATATAATATAGGTAAAGGACCCGAATTTAATAAACACACTGAAACCATTGAGACCAAAAGCTTAGAAGGTGGCTATGCCACTTTTTCTTATCGAATTGAACATAAAGAACAAATTATTTTTCCATTTACCAGATATCAATATTACAGAGGTGGAAAAAAACACGAAATGGATGCTAGAAGTTATGATGTAAATGAACTAGAAGTTGGTTTTGAATGGCAGTTTAGCAAAAACTTTGAATTAGTAGCAACCTATACAATATCTAATAGACGCTATGAAGATTTCATTCTTCAAAACAATGATCAACAAGGAAGCTTATTGCGTTTGCAAGCACAAATAAATTTCTAGTTTTTATACGTATTCTATTTTCAGAGTTCATTGTGAATACAGTGAACTCTTTTATTTTATTACATTTGCAAAAAAAATCAACATGTCAAATCAATACATAGGCTATAATTTTACCATTAGCCCTTTAGCATTAGGAAGTGAAATTTTAATCGCCGAATTGGGAGAAAAAGCCTTCGAGAGTTTTATTGAAACCGAAACGGGTATTTCAGCCTATGTCCAAAAAGAGTTGTGGAGTGACGCTATTTTGGAAGACATCCAAATATTAGAAAATCCAGAATTTACAATTTCCTATACTTTCGAAGAAATCGAACAAGTGAATTGGAATGAAGAATGGGAAAAGAACTTCGAACCCATTGAAGTCGATGGAAAATGCCATGTAAGAGCGCCTTTTCACGAAAAAACTTCGGCTGAATTTGATATTGTTATTGAACCCAAAATGAGTTTTGGAACAGGTCATCATGAAACGACACACATGATGATTCAACACATTCTTGAAACAGACTTTACAAATAAAAAAACCTTGGACATGGGTTGCGGGACGGCCATCTTAGCCATCTTAGCCGAAATGAAAGGTGCTCAACCAATTGATGCTATTGATATTGACAATTGGTGTTACTTAAATTCTATCGAGAATGCAGAACGCAATAACTGCAACCATATTTCGGTATATGAAGGGGATGCGGCTTTATTAGCAGGGAAAAAATACGACATTATCATTGCGAATATCAACCGAAATATTTTATTGAATGACATGCAATCTTATGTAGATTGCTTAAACGATAACGGAGTGTTATTTCTAAGTGGTTTTTATACTGAGGATATTCCCTTTATTTCCGAAAGTTGCCTTTCTAAAGGATTACAGTATATTAAGCAATTTGAACGCAATAATTGGGTCGCCTTAAAATTTACAAAATAGAAATTGGTGATTTTCTCAATTAATTTTATTTTTGTTCCATCAATTCCAAACTAAAATGAGTACCATAGAAAAAATACAAGAAGAGGTTTTAGTAGAAGAGGCTGTTGGCACCAACAATGAAATTGTATTGCACAATGACGATGTAAATACGTTTGATCATGTCATAGAAACATTAATTAGAGTGTGCAAACACGATGCGTTACAAGCCGAACAATGTGCCTTATTAGTACACTATAAAGGAAAATGCACCGTCAAAACAGGAACACTTGAAGAATTAAAACCACAGTGCACGGCACTATTAGATGCCGGTTTAAGCGCTGAAATTATATAAAAAAAGTCCCGATAAATTCGGGACTTTTTTTTTAGTTCATTTTTCCAATAGCACAACTTACATACGATTTTGCTTTGGAACCTAAAGTATTTGCTGTTCCGTCTTCGGGATACCCCAAAACTTTTAATTTATCCTTCACCAATTGAACGGTTTCAGGTGTATCGCAATCAAATGCAACCGAGCTCTCATCAACAGTTACCAAAACATTAGAAACATGGTCTATCGCCGCGATATTTTTAGTTATCGTATTGGCACATCCCCCGCATTTAAGATTTTGTACATATAGTATAGTATTCATAATCAAGTATTTAAATTGATGTAAATGTACGCAACATCTGCAAACTAAAATGTAACTTATGTTACTTTAACGAAACTTTAATGCGGTAAATAGTCTTTTAATAAACCATAAATATAGGTCCCTAACAAAGCCCCAATAAAAACCACCACAATGGCATAGGTTCCGGTTCCTAATAAAATGTAAATGGGTCCGGGACAACATCCTACTAATGCCCAACCCAATCCAAATATAGTTCCTCCAATAATATAACGCCAAAAACCGCGCTCTTTATCGATTATAGTGATGGGGAAACCGTTAAAGTCTTTGAGTTTGTACTTTTTGACGATTTGTAAACCCAATATACCAGTAAATAGTGCAGTCCCAATAATACCATACATGTGAAACGATTGGAAGTGGAACATTTCATAAATTCGGTACCAAGAAACGGCTTCGGCTTTTGTAAGTACAATCCCGAAAAAAATTCCTGTAAGAAAAAATCGTGCTAATTTCATAATGTGACTATTTTAAAATGATGGGCAATAAAAAATGGGCCATGAGTAAGCCTCCAATAAAAAATCCGATAACTGCTACAAGTGATGGCAATTGCAAATTACTCAATCCAGCAATGGCATGTCCTGAAGTGCATCCGCCTGCATAGCGGGTTCCAAAACCAATCAACAAGCCACCAAGCAATAAGATCGTAAAACCTTTAGGGGTTTGCATGGTTTCGATACTGAACAGCGCATCAGGAAGTAATTTTCCGTCTGGGGCGTCAATACCGAGGGTTTGCAATGAGGCAATGGTGTCGGGATGTATTTGAACGCCACTCCCATTAGACAAAAATTGATAGGCAATAAAACCACCAACAAAAGCTCCTAATACAACCGCCAAACTCCACTTTTGTTCGCGCCAATCTAATTTAAAGAAATCACTAAACTTTCCTGCACCTGCCATTGAACACATGGTTCGTAGATTTGATGACATTCCAAAAGTCTTCCCAAAATAGGTTAATACCAACATGGTTACTCCGATTAAAAAACCTGAAATAGACCAATGCCATGTTCCATAAATTATTTCCATATTTTTTTGCAAATTTGTACAAAAATAGAAATTAAGATTGGTTT
>NZ_JBILKB010000123.1:0-3772 GCF_044376915.1 Flavobacterium sp. | reverse complement strand
AAAAATGGAAAAACAATGGTTGGGTGTAATGAAGATGCTTGGAGAACCACTTCCCATATTTGGTTTGAAGTTGGACAAAACAACCAATATGGAGCAGCTTTTACAGGCTCTAGATGGGACGGAGAAAATGGCTATGCACCACAATCGGGAATGAATGAGCACGGTTTGGTTTTTTCTAGATTGGCATCTTATCATCCCAAATTGATTACTTCGAAATTCAATAACCGCATCCAGATTACAAATCCAACGCGCTATTTAAAAGACATTCTACATTCTTGTAAAACTGTCGAAGATGTAAAAAAATACATTGAAAAATATGATCAGCGGTATTTTATAGAAGATGTTTTTATCTATATCGAGCAATCGGGAAAATACATAATTGTTGAACCTTATAAAATATTATCGGGAAATGACGCTAAATATGTGCTGTCAAATTTTTGTCCGTCAATTACGCCTAAATCAGCTGCAAATAAATTAGAACGCTACAAAAAGGGCACATCGTTTTTGACATCAAAAATAGAGACGGATTTGGATTTTTGTCGAAAATTATCCGATACCATGCATGTTTGTAGAGAAAAAATAGGCGATGGAACCTTGTTAACTTCCATATGGGATAGCACCAATGGCGTCGTTAATTTGTATTTCTACCACCAATACGATCAAACGGTTCAATTTAACCTTACAAAAGAATTAGCCAAAGGAAATCACATACTGAAAATAGATACTTTATTTCCAAAAAATGCTGAATTTGAAAAATTAGCTTCGTATCAAACGCCACAAAACAACGATACAATACGCGCTTTTTTAATGAGCAGTGGTTTATTTTTTGCTTTGTGTTCGGTTTATTTTTTGATACATTTCATCGCCAATCGAAAAAAAGACAAATTCAATGTTCTTAAAATACTCGTTGTTCCCTTCGGACTCCTGCTTTTTTATTACATGCTCGTCTTATGCACCAACATAGCTATTTTCTACTTTCCAGCACCTTATGCAAGTCCGACTTCTATTTTTGTAAGCGGTACTTCATATATTCCATATATTTTAGTACTACTCATACTACCATCGATATGGGCTAATTATCGCCTAATGCACGAAAAACTATGGAGCCGTTTTGCATTAGTTATGATCAGTATGCTAAATGTATTGGTAGCACTATTGATTGGTTTTTTTGTGTATTGGCACTTTTACTTCAATTAGTAATTAACCGATCCAAAGTTTAAAATCAGACACTTTTTCTCTTGAAACGATCACTTCTTCAGCCTTATAGGTAGGTAAATTGATTTTTAACCTTGAGTTAGAATACACTTGAATTTCTTTCACGGCTTTTAGTGGGATTATGAATTTACGACTCACGCGGAAAAAATCTTTGGGATTGATTTCGGCCTCCAATTCTTCTAAAGTAGCATCAATTAAATAATCGCGATTATCTATTGTATGCAAATAAGTGCCTTTATTTTCGCTGTAAATACACTCCACGTCATCAATGGAAATTACTTTTAATTGCTGTCCGATTTTTATCGAAAACCGTTGCTTGTATTCTTTTGCTACTGGATGGACCAACATCCGCTTAATGGCTTCAATATCCAAATTTGGGAACGCACTTTTTTGAAATTGAGTGTTGAATTTTGAAATGGCTGTTGAAAGTTCGTCTTCGTCAATAGGTTTCAACAAATAATCAATGCTATTGAGTTTGAAAGCACGCAACGCATATTCGTCATAGGCCGTAGTGAAAATCACAGAACTCTTGATGTCTATTTGCTCGAACAACTCAAACGACAATCCATCCGACAATTGTATGTCTAAAAAAATCAAATCGGGATGCGGATTATTTTGAAACCAAGTAATTGATTCCTCCACAGAATGCAACAATGTATTCACCTGCAAGCCTAATTTTTCAATTTTGCGTTGCAACAAGCGTGCTGCTGGTTTTTCGTCTTCGATGATAATGATGTTCATTGTTTTTTTGTTTCAAGTTTCAAGTTCTTATGTTGTCTGACAACTGTGACCAATTACTCCCACTTATTAGCTTTTTCCTTCTCCATAAATTCTTTAATCTTGCGTTCTTCCCAATCTTTACCTAAAATAAAATACGGCAAAAAGGTAGACAATGCGTGCGCTAACAAACCAATTCCCCAAAAGAAAGCTGTGAAAAAGTTCTTAAACTGAAAATAACTCTCACCTTCATTTAAGTTTTGAATATTTAAGATCACCAACATACTATTAATGACCAAATAGACTATTGCATGCGTATAAAATCCTTTGATTTTTTTTACGCGTTTGACCGCTTCCTCGTAGCGAATTTGTTCTGCTGTTATATTTTCCATAGTTATTTTTTTGATTTTGTTAGTGTGATTGATTGACTATTCCCAAGTATTATTTTTCCCTTTATTTATTATTTCTTGTATTTTTCGTTCTTCCCACGTTTTACCGTATCCAAAAACACCAAATGCGTGAAAAGACAATCCCATTCCCCATCCTAACAAGGGAAACCAGAACCATTGGAATCCCCAAAATGTAGTATAGTTAATAAAGGCTAATGCCGGAATCACTATGCTATAAGCGGTTAAATTGCCATAAAATCCTTTTAGTTCTTCTACACGTTTTTTGGCTCTTGCATAGGCAGCATTTTCTGAAAATAGTGTGTTAGTTTCCATAACTGAAATTTGTTTGGTTAATATGGGTATGCTTATTTTAAATTCACTTTCAGATGCTTCAACTACAACTTTACGATGGGTTAGAATTCCGTAACGACTCACGATATTCTCGAGTCCGACACCCTTTCGATCAGACAATACTTCTTTCTTTTGTAAATTATTGGATACAACTAACGCACCCTTTTGAAGACTAATTTGAATATGAAGTGGTTTGGTTTCACTTACTACATTATGTTTGATGCAATTTTCAAGTAATAATTGTAAGGATAATGGTACTACTTTTGCTTCATCGTTCTCAATAGTATCGGGAATTTCAAATGTGATGCTGTTTTCAAATCGCATTAAGAGTAAATTCATATAGGTTTTTGCAAAAGCAATTTCTTCGGCAACCGACACCAATTCTTTGTCCTTTTGTTCCAAAACATAGCGATATACTTTTGATAAGGACGTAGTGAATTTTTGTGCTGCAATTGGATCTTCTTCAATTAACGAACTCAAAACATTCAAACTATTGAACAAAAAATGGGGATCGATTTGGTTTTTTAAACTTTCAAACTGGGCCGAAGCCGTACCCGCAATTATTTTTTGTTGGTTCACCTTGTTTTCTTGATACGCCTTATAAAAATAAAACGCATGAAATGCTATGGTTACAAAAAATGTAATGAGAATTGTTACCACATAATTTGCTAAGGTTTCATTTTGAAAAAACGCTTCAAAACTTGATCCTTCAATAAGCACATCCTCAACAATTCGCAAGATAAAAATAGCAAAAACAGAAATCACAAACGACCCTAAAAAGCCTAAAATTATTCTTCGTTTTGTAAAGCGTTCTACTTCAAAAATACCATCTAAATAGATAAATAAATAGGCATTAGCGAAATACAGCGTTAATCCATACAACATGGTGTAACCGAAATTTACGAGTAAATGTTCATTCAACTGAATAGTAATACCCGTTAATAATTTTACTACCAATAAAACTAAAAAAACAGCAATGGATAAAATTATCGCTCTTGGAATTTCTTTGATGAGTTTGTGTAACATATGTAAGATTTACAATAAAATTAGTTAAAATTAAGTGACTGCACAACAAAGGCTATTAAATAAAGTACAAGATG
>NZ_JBILKB010000064.1:0-11771 GCF_044376915.1 Flavobacterium sp. | reverse complement strand
GAAATCATATTTAAAATTCCACCAATGTGTCCGTTTTCAACAGCATCTGGTTTGATCATTGTAAAAGTTCTATTACTTGCCATTTTTTTGTTTTTTATTGGGTGCAAAAGTAGCTATATTTCTTCAATAAGAGAAAAATTCTGCACTTATTTTTTTTGAACACTCCGTTTTGTAGACTTAGTAAACAAGAATAGTGAAATTTTGCGCAAAAGGCTGTAAAGATGTTAATAGTTGTTCGATTAATGTTGGACCAAATGCTTCATAATACATCGCAAAATTAGCCGTCCGTTCTTGTAAAATTCCCTTTGGAAACAACTCATTTTGCAATCCAGTAATTTGAGACAACTCATTAGATAATACTCTTTTTTCAGCTTTTAATAAACGCTTTTCTAAGGTGTCTAATCCTTTAATTTGTTTTTTTTCTTGTGCTGCAACAGCGCCAAAAAAGGATTTGTCAGTTTGATTTGCCATCAGGTACAATCGTTTAAATTGTAAGCGCAAGTGTTCTTTTTCTGCTTTAAAATCAATGGTAAACTGAGATTTTTCTTTCGTTTTTTTATTCAAAAGGGATTGTTGTGGTAAAAATAAATCTTCCCAATTGAGTGCTAATTTGCTCAACTTTGCAGCTTGTTTTTGAGTAGCCAAAAGCGCAGAATTCCGAAGCAACAGCATTGGAAAGGTTAGGTTGTATGCTTCAAAAGTAGATTTTAATTGCAACCAATATGCAATTTCACCGCCTCCTCCAATGTAGCATAGGTTGGGTAATAGCACTTCTTGGTATACGGGTCTCATGAGTACATTCGGACTAAAATGAGTGGGGTTTTTTTCCAATTCAGCTAGTATTTCGGCTTTTGTAAAAACAATAGAAGTCGAATTGACGTAGTAATTTCCGTTCTCATTGATTATCCGTTCGCGCAAATTATCTCCCAAGTAAAATAAATTGATGGCTCGTGGATTTACTTGAAGGGTATATTCGGTTAGTTTTGGAAGGGTTTCGGTTACTTTTTGATGAGAGATTTGTTCAACTAATTCTCTCTTTACATATGGAATAAAAAGTTTTTTCAATTCATCAGCATCACCATCTAGAATCACCAAACCGTCATTTTTAAATAATTCGTTTGCTAAATACCGTGTTGCATCGGCTAAGTTTTGATGGGCAACATAGGCTTTTTCAAAAAGGTCACACAGATAGGTAGCGTGATTTCCTAATCCTACTTCTTTTTTAAAGGTTTCAAGAACTGTTGCTGATTCTTCAGTTGCGAGGCGTCCAACAGCTCCTTTACTCTCCCGATTCCATTGTATTTTTTTGTCGTGATAATTAAAATAGTTTATTTCGTCAAAATCATGATCTTCGGTTGCCATCCAATAAATTGGGACAAAGTTTTGAGCAGGAAATTTTAATTTTAATTCTTTACACATATTAATAGTTGATACAATTTTGTAAAGAAAATAAAGTGGTCCAGAAAATAAATTAAGTTGATGACCTGTGGTAATCGTAAATGTATTTGATTGTTTTAAAAACTGAATATTTTGTGAAGTATATTCTGAAATTTCAAAATTTTCATATTGTTTTTCTAATGCCGAAACTAAAATTTGCCGATTTTCAAACGGAAAATTATTGCTTTTTTCTTCGATTTGGGCTTCAAAATTATTCAATTTTGGAAAGCGATTGTATAACGATTTTAACTCTGGTTTTTCATCCAAATAATCGACGATGAGTTTTGAAAAATAACCCGAATTTTGATACGTGATACAATCGTTTGACATTAGAAAATATTTTGTGCTAAAATACTAAATTTCTTTATGCAATAATCGCTTTTTGTAAGGATATAGTTTTTAAGAAAAAGACTATTTTTGCTAAAACTATTCTTTTGAAAGATATTCTCATCATAACACCACCTTTTACCCAACTGAATACACCGTATCCAGCTTCGGCCTACATCAAAGGGTTTTTGAATACCAAAAATATTTCTGCATTTCAGATGGATTTGGGTATTGAAGTAATTTTAGAAGTATTTTCAAAGAAGGGATTAACGCATATTTTTTCACCAAATACCTTACATCCATCAACCAACATCCAAAGAATTTATTCTTTAAAAGACGATTATATCAAAACCATTGATTCGGTAATTGCATTTCTCCAAGGTAAAAATCCGTCGTTGGCACGCCAAATTTGTGCCGGAAATTTTCTTCCTGAAGCGGCTCGATTTGACCAATTAGACGATATGGAATTTGCTTTTGGTTCGATGGGAATTCAAGACAAAGCCAAACATTTTGCCACATTATACTTAGAAGATCTATCCGATTATATTGTAGCCTGTGTAGATGAAAATTTTGGATTCAGTCGCTATGCCGAACGATTGGGTAGGAGTGCTAATTCATTTGACGAATTGTATGCTCATTTGTTAGAAGAACCAACTTATATTGATACAATTGCGCTTAAAATTCTCAACAAACGAATAGCAGAAGTAGCGCCTAAATTGATTTGTTTTTCGGTGCCTTTTCCCGGTAATTTATACAGTGCCTTTCGATGTGCGCGCGCAATAAAAGCCAATTTTCCTAACCTGAAAATTGCAATGGGAGGCGGTTTTCCCAACACCGAACTTCGCGATTTAAAAGATGTTCGCGTTTTTGAGTTTTTTGATTTTATTACTTTAGACGATGGAGAACTGCCATTGGAATTGCTTTATGATTTTATAGATCATTCACCCATAGCTTCTGAAATCCAGTTTAAACGTACCTTTCTTCTAGAGAATAATGAAGTTGTTTATAAAAACAATACCCTACGTGCTGATTATAAACAATCGGAAGTGGGGACACCCGATTATTCCGATTTGTGGTTAGATCAATACATTTCGGTGATTGAAATGGCCAATCCGATGCACAGTTTATGGAGTGATGGCCGCTGGAACAAACTGACAATGGCACACGGATGTTATTGGGGTAAATGTACGTTTTGTGACATATCATTAGATTATATAAAACTTTACGAACCCATAGCAGCTGCATTGATCGTGGATCGAATGGAAACCTTAATAGAACAAACCGGTGAAAATGGTTTCCATTTTGTAGATGAAGCGGCACCCCCTGCATTGATGCGTGAAGTGGCATTGGAAATTATCAAAAGGAAATTAGTGGTTTCTTGGTGGACCAACATTCGTTTTGAGAAAAGTTTTACCTCCGATTTGTGCTTGTTGTTAAAAGAGTCCGGTTGTATTGCAGTTTCGGGTGGCTTAGAAGTTGCGTCAGATCGTTTGTTAGCACTCATCAAAAAGGGAGTTACTGTTGAGCAAGTGGCGCAAGTGACACGAAATTTCACAGCATCCGGCATTATGGTGCATGCCTATTTGATGTACGGATACCCTACACAAACTGTTCAAGAAACCGTGGATAGTTTGGAAATGGTACGACAGTTGTTTGAATTAGGGGTGTTGCAAAGTGGTTTTTGGCATCAGTTTGCTATGACAGCGCATTCTCCAGTGGGAATGTTTCCTGAGGAATTTGGAGTAATTCCACTACAAAATCAAGTTACTTTTGCTAATAACGACATCAATTTTAAAGATAAAACAGGAATAAATCATGATAAATTTAGTTTTGGATTAAAGAAATCATTATTTAATTACATGCATGGCATCTGTTTTGATTATGAACTGCAAGAGTGGTTTGATTTTACGATTCCAAGAACTAAAATACCTAAAGATTACATATACAATTGCCTGCAAAATGATAAATCTTTTACTACAAAACCAACTGCACGAATTGTTTGGCTTGGTGGTCAACCTCAAGTTACGAGTAGTACTAAATCCAAAAAAGGCACCCATTGGAAAATGATGAAATTAACGTTTCACAACAAAACCAAATCTTTTGATGTGTTAGTATCTGAAAAGGAAGGAGTATGGTTGTTGTCTGTTTTAGAGAAATTGGCCATAGGAAATGAAAAATGGTTCTATTCTGATGTGAAAGCTGATTTTGAAAAACAAGGCGAAAATTTTGAATTGTTTTGGTATAGCAAACCTATGCTTTTGCTAAAAAGTGGAGGATTAATTACGTTGTAATTCAAATTATTAGACCAATATTTTAAATCCTTAAGACGCCCTATTTAATATTTGTTAATCATTTAAGACGCCCTAAATATCTTTTATTCAACTACAATTCCAAGTGTGGGTATATTCTTTTCTACGATAAAATAATGTTAAAACTCCTATAAATTAAGGGAGTTTTTTTATATTGCGTTCCCTTAATTTCGCTGAAAATAATACATCCTAAAATGAATCGGTACCAACTTATTACTATTTTCATATTTTTTACTTCATCTGCTCTTTTTTCCCAAAAGACCGTCAAGCATACAGTTGTTGAGGGAGAATCGGTTTATGTGATTGCAAAAAAATATGGTGTAACCGAATCCGATATTTATGAATTGAATCCCAAATCTAAAGGTACATTACTTCAGCTGAAAACGATCCTATTGATTCCCAACAAGCGCAAAACAGCTGAAGATAAAAAGAAAAAAACAGCACCAAAAAATAGTGATACACCAGAATTTCATACGGCTGAATCCGGAGAATCTTTATACAAGATTGCTGTAAAATATGGTATTTCATTAGAAAAGATTAAAGAAATGAATCCGAATATCAATCCCGAATCGATTCAAATAGGGGATAAAATTACTATTCTTGCTTCTAAAAAAATTGTAGCTGATAAAAAACCAAAAACCTTATCTAAAGTAGATCAACCTAATAAACCTATTCCGGTTTCTTCTACTGTTGTTTTGCCGACAGTAGTTTCAGCTCCCTTGGCGGTAATTCCAATGGTTTGTGAAGATGAATTGGGAAATACCATACATACCGTCCAAAAAGGGGAAACGTTGTATCGCATTGCCAAAATGTACAATGTAAAACTTAAAGATTTACAAGAGTTAAACGAGGAAGTTGTAGAGAATTTACCTGAGGGGTATTTGTTAATTGTGAAACTTGGAAATCTAGAACTTGAGAAGCATCAAAATATCGTAATTGAGAAACCTGTTGTAGCTCCTATTTCTATGGAAAATATGACCAAAGCAGAGTTTTTAATTGCAAAAGCTTCTGAATATATAGGCACTCGTTACCGTGGTGGAGGAACTACTTCCGCTGGTTTTGATTGTTCGGGTTTGATTTTTACTACCTTTAAAAATATTGACATGACTTTGCCGCGATCTTCGGGATCAATGGCAGTAGGAGCAGGAGTGAGAATAGAACGCGAACAGGCTCAAAAAGGTGATTTGATATTTTTCACAACCAACGGAAGAGGCAACATCAATCACGTGGGAATGATAACCGAAGTTTTGGGCGACGAAATCAAGTTTATCCATTCTTCAGTGCAATCAGGTGTAGTTATTTCATCTACAAAAGAACCTTATTATGCCAAGCGATTTATTCAAATTAATCGTGTTTTAACTGAATAAAAAAGCCACTTTATTGTGGCTTTTTTTATTGAATTTTTGATTTTTAATTGTTTTTTAAAAACGTATAAATTTCATCTTTCAACCTAACGCGATCCTTTCTTAATTTATTCAAAACATCATCAGATTTTGGATCTGCATCGGATTCGATATTGTAAATTTCGTGATCTAAAACATCATAACTGTCAAATAGTTTTCTAAAATGTGCACTTTCAACTTTTAACGCATGAATTTTTTCTTCGTATTCAGGGAAATCAATAGATAATTGGTGTTTCGTAATCATAATCCTATCATTTAATTTATTTAATCAAATTTATAAGCTATAGTTTTATAACCATATGATAATTATCATTTTTAAGAAAAAATCCTTACAAGAAATTGTAAGGATTTAATAGGGTAATTCAATTGTATTATTTATTATACAGGTTCAGCATATAAATCAAATTCAGTTGCATCAATTATTTTTAGATTCACAAAATCTCCTGTTTTTAAATAGAATTTTGAGGCCTCAACAAGCACTTCGTTATCTACATCCGGACTATCAAATTCGGTTCTTCCAATGAAATATTGGCCTTCTTTTCTGTCGATGACACATTTAAATGTTTGTCCTATTTTTTCCTGATTTAAATCCCATGAAATTTGTGATTGTAAATCCATAATTTCAGCTGCACGTGCTTGTTTTACTTCCTGTGGAACATCGTCTACAAGCGCATATGCTCCAGTGTTTTCTTCGTGTGAATACGTAAAACAACCCAAGCGTTCAAATTTCATTTCCTGAACCCAATCACGTAATATTTCAAAATCTTGTTGTGTCTCGCCAGGATAACCCACAATTAAAGTGGTACGAATGGCCATACCTGGAACACGCTCTCTAAATTCTTGTAATAATTTTGTGGTTTTTTCTTGGGTAGTACCGCGCTTCATGGATTTTAATATAGCATCCGAAATATGTTGTAAAGGGATGTCTATATAATTACAAATTTTTGGCTCGCGTTTCATCAAATCTAATACATCCATCGGAAAACCACTTGGAAATGCATAATGCAAACGAATCCATTCAATGCCTTCTACTTTGGCAAGATTTTCTAACAGTTCGGCTAGATTTCTTTTTTTATACAAATCCAACCCATAATAGGTCAAATCTTGTGCAATAAGTATCAATTCTTTTACTCCTTTTTTAGCCAAACCTTCTGCTTCTTTGACCAATTTTTCAATGGGTTGCGAAACATGTTTTCCGCGCATCAACGGAATGGCACAAAAACTACAAGGTCGATCACAACCTTCTGCTATTTTTAAATAAGCATAATTTTTTGGAGTAGTAGTCAATCGCTCACCTAATAATTCATGTTTATAATCGGCGCCTAAGGCTTTCAATAGCAATGGTAATTCTGTGGTGCCAAAGTATTGGTCTACATTTGGAATTTCTTGTTCTAAATCAGGACGATAGCGTTCCGATAAACATCCGGTAACAAAAACTTTATCAACTATACCTTGTTCTTTTTTATCTACATACTCCAAAATCGTATTCACCGATTCTTCCTTTGCATTGTCAATGAAACCACAGGTGTTGATGACTACAATATTTCCTTCAGTTTCATGTGCGACGTCTTTACCACTTGCTTTCAATTGCCCCATCAATACTTCACTATCATAGGTGTTTTTGGAACAGCCTAGTGTAATGACATTGATTTTATTTTTTTTTAACGATTTGGTTCTCATGTTTATTTATTTGATTCCGAATTCTCGGTTTGCAAAATTACATAAAAAAAACCACTTCAAAAGTAGAAGTGGTTTGTAAATAGGATGTATGTATTCTAAAAATGGATAGAATAAGTAACCGTTATATTATTATTAGAAGTTTGAACGTTAGCAGTATCGGTCATTCCCGATGATAACAGGGCTGCTTGTTGACTTCTGCGGTCGTTTGCAAAAGCAAAATCTAACTTACTGTCTCTAAATGTATAACCTAAACCAATTGAATAACCAATTAAGTCGCTCATGATACTAGTTGATTTATAAGGGCTTTCTTCAAATCGATAGCCTCCACGAACACTCCATTTTTTTATTTTATATTCTCCTCCAACACGCAGTTCATATGCATTTTTAAATTGTTGGCGCATTTGGGTGTTTAAAGAATTGAATAAGCCATCATTAGCAGGTTTAAATTTGATGTTGCTAAAATCTTTCATGCCATAATCGATACTCAAAAGTCCCTTTTTATGAATAATAAAGGCACTGCTAAAAGTAATTTTACTTGGTGTTTGAATTTTATACGCTGGATAAAGATTTACAACATTAGGTGCTATAACTTCTTGAAAATTATCAATCCCATCCGTAGTATTAACAATAAGGCGTTGTGTTAATTCATCCGTTAATCGATACCATGTAGGAGATTCATAAGCAATACCCGCTCTAAAAGATTCCGTAACTTTCAGAATTGCTCCTAAATTTAGGGAGAAGCCCGACCCAAAAGTGTATAGCTCGTTGTCAAATTGTAGCTCGGTAGCAGTATATCCATCAGTAAAAAGAGGATTGTTGTTGGATTCATATACTGAACTTGTTTTTACATAATCGGTAAAATGAGCATTCAAGTTCATCCCTAGAAATAATCTATTTTTGTATGAAGTGGCAATATTCGCAGAAAGTTTACCATTATAACCTGTACTGGTGACATAATTCTCTTGGTAATAATTTCCACCAGTAGGGACGTTTGAGTAATACGTGTCTGGTCCATCTGATTCAATTAAATAGGATTGATAAGCTAACATAGCCTGCTGTGCTGGAAATCCTAAGCCACTAGTTTCCCCCAAATAGGTGTATAAATTTGTAATAGTTTCATTATTTTGAAGTGTAACATATTCAACAGGAAGGCCTTGTGCCTTTTCCAAGAAATATTGGTCGATAGAGTTTGTAGGATTGGTTCCTGCCGAAAACAAGCGGTTGTCAAAGTCATTGGTATTGTCATAGTTCAATGCAAAAGCAATTTTTGACCAGTTATTTTTTTCAGTCGCATCATTAAAAACCAAAACAGCCCCTATTTGATTCAAATCAAGCGTGCTAAAGTTGGCTTTAGTTTTAGTGCCAAAATAATCGGATTGGTTTTTTATGTTATAAGAACTAACGGAAAAACTTGCGTAATTGTTTGAGAAAAATAAAGAGCCAGCCGGATTTACATTTATTGCAGACAAATCACCTCCTAACGCACCAAAAGCGCCACTCATGCCTCTAAATCTTGCTGTTCCTGTTAAATTATTCAAAGCGTAGCGTAAACCGTCTCCAGTTGTTGTTTCCTGGGCTTGAGTGAGCAATGAACTTCCTATTAATAGCGTTAAAATTATTTTTTTCATGTTGTAATAATTAGATCAAATTTAACCTCTTCCGCCTCTTCCGCCTCCACCACCAGAGCGGCCACCTCCGCCATAACTTCCTCCTGAAGAGCTGCTTCTTGGTGAAGAAAAATTGGAATTATTTCTTGGCTCTGAAGTTGTATTTCTTGGGGATACCGAATTATTATCCGGAGCATTAGATCTAGGACTAGATGATCTAGGATTTGCGTTAATTTGTGGTGTACTACGTGGATTTTGATTTGAATTTCGTGGGTTAAATGTTCTAGGCGTCCCAGTGTAATAAGGAGCAACTGTTCTTCTTCCAGGGTTGTAATTTGTTCCAATTCTTCCAGAACCTGAATTGTAGTAACCGCTTCCGCCTCTTCGTCCTCCGTTATAGGCTACATTTCTACCAACATAACCACCCCAGCCCCAGTTACCGCCCCAAGCTGGGCCATAAAAACCATTTCCGTACCAATTGTTCCATCCCCAGCCCCAATTAGGTCCGTACCAATTGTTCCAGCCCCAACCCCAGTTATTGCCATACCAAGAATTCCAGCCCCAACCCATATTGTTAAAACCCCAACCCGGTGAATACCAATTGTTCCATCCCCATCCATTATCATAATAGTTTATGGATACGTTTGAAGCATTGTTACCCCAACCTGCATAATTTTGATTGGAATATTCGGGGTCGTAATTGGTTATTGCGGTATCTTGTTGTCCTGAAGATTGATAAGTATTTACATCAGTAAAATAGGTGTATTCATCTTGCATTGCTCTAAATTTTTGAGCATACTCGTAAGATTTTGGGTCTGTATTTTCGTTGTTATTTTTTGAAACCTGTTCTTTTTTAGTTGTATTTGAGGAGTAAATACCATCATTGTCATAATAAGAAACGTTCTGGTATGATCCACACGATGTGATGATAATTGAAACTATTCCTATTAAGAAAAATCCATATTTTTTTAGACCAATAGTGTAATAAGTTCTCATAACTCTTTTTTTTATTGTTGGACACTTCAAATTTAACTATTTTTGCCAAACATTTTAGTTAAAATTTATATAAACAATTTTTGTGCCAAAATATTTATAATGAGTAAGAACTTAACAACACGAGCAGAAGATTATTCCAAATGGTATAACGAATTAGTGGTAAAAGCTGATTTAGCAGAAAATTCAGGAGTAAGAGGATGTATGGTGATCAAACCATATGGTTATGCAATTTGGGAAAAAATGCAAGCCCAATTAGATAAAATGTTTAAAGAAACCGGCCATAGTAATGCTTATTTTCCTCTTTTTGTTCCGAAAAGTATGTTTGAGGCAGAAGAAAAGAATGCTGAAGGTTTTGCGAAAGAATGTGCTATTGTTACCCATTATCGTTTAAAGAATGACGAATCACGTCCGGGAAAATTAATGGTGGATCCAAATGCAAAGTTAGAAGAAGAATTAATTGTTCGGCCAACTAGTGAGGCTATTATTTGGTCTACGTATAAAGGTTGGGTGCAGTCCTATAGAGATTTACCTTTGTTGATTAATCAATGGGCTAATGTTGTGCGATGGGAAATGCGAACGCGCTTGTTTTTAAGAACTGCTGAATTTTTATGGCAAGAAGGTCATACGGCGCATGCTACGCGACAAGAAGCCATCGAAGAATCGGAGAAAATGATGCATGTGTATGCCGATTTTGTTGAAAATTTTATGGCGATTCCAGTTATAAAAGGATTGAAAACCGAAACGGAACGATTTGCTGGAGCAGATGAAACCTATTGTATTGAAGCATTAATGCAAGACGGAAAGGCATTACAGGCAGGAACGTCTCACTTTTTAGGTCAAAATTTTGCGAAAGCGTTTGATGTTAAATTTGCCAATAAAGAAGGAAAACAAGAATATGTTTGGGGTACTTCATGGGGTGTTTCCACGCGATTAATGGGAGCTTTAGTAATGACGCATTCTGATGATAAAGGATTGGTTTTACCTCCAAATTTAGCACCTATTCAAGTGGTTATTGTTCCAATTTATAAAACAGAAGAGCAATTTGATGCCATTTCTGAGCAAGTAAATGGATTAACGGCTGAGTTACGAAAACTAGGAGTTTCTGTAAAATATGACAACCGTGATACTCAAAAACCTGGTTTCAAATTTGCAGAATGGGAATTGAAAGGAGTGCCCGTTCGAATAGCAGTTGGACCTAATGATTTAGAAAACGGTACCTATGAAATTGCGCGTAGAGATAATTTATCGAAAGAAGTGGTCGCTCAAGAAGGAGTAACTAAATATATTCAGAATTTATTAGCAACAATCCAAGATGAAATGTTTGCTGGCGCTTTGGATTATAGAAATAATCACATTACTCCTGTAGATTCTTTTGATGAATTCAAAGAGTTGTTGGAAACCAAAGGAGGTTTTTTATCGGCCCATTGGGATGGTACCGCAGCTACCGAAGAAAAAATTAAAGAATTGACAAAAGCAACCATTCGTTGTATTGCATTGGATCGTGTAGCAGAAACAGGGAAATGTATCTTGACAGGAGCTCCTTCAATAGGCCGCGTATTGTTTGCAAAAGCCTATTAAAAAAAAACTGTTTTTTTTATTTTAGCACTTGCAGGAATAAAAAATAGTTGTATTTTTGCACTCGCATTACAAAATAATGTAATGGCCCGTTCGTCTATCGGTTAGGACGCCAGGTTTTCATCCTGGTAAGAGGGGTTCGATTCCCCTACGGGCTACAAAAATAGAATTGGTTATCGGCCCGTTCGTCTATCGGTTAGGACGCCAGGTTTTCATCCTGGTAAGAGGGGTTCGATTCCCCTACGGGCTACAAAATTAGTTGTAAATAAGTTTTATAAAATAATAATTGGTGTCTCTGTTATTGTTTTATTAGTTAAAACCAAAGTGTTCGCCTAGGCAAATGTGGGAGGTTTTTCTTTTTTAACTAGTAGTTTATAACGATTATTACAATTAAAAAAAAAGAACAAAATGGCAAATCATAAATCTGCTTTAAAGAG
>NZ_JBILKB010000066.1:0-11041 GCF_044376915.1 Flavobacterium sp. | reverse complement strand
ATCAAAATTTTTAACCGTCTCTTTTCCTTGTGCTATTTTGTTTAGTGTGTGGTGTCCCTCCCAGCCATAAGCCATATCAAATAAATTGTCTTTTAACAAAGCGGGTTCCCATGCTTCTGCTAACATGAATATGCTTTTTTGTTTGCGCAATTTCGGAATGGCTTGTTGCCAAAAATTCAAAGGAACATTTCCGGCTACATCACAACGGAATCCATCAATATCTTCATTTTTGATCCAATGCATCATATCGGCAGTCATGGCTGCTCGTAGATTTTTATTGTCATAATTTAAATCGGCCACATCGGTCCAACCCCATGATTTACCCGTTTCTGGATTGATCGGGTCAATAATTTCTCCTTTAGCATTTTTGGTGTAATATTCAGGATGATTTTTGATCCAAACGTGATCCCAACCCGTATGATTTGGCACCCAATCCAAGATTACATAAATTCCATTTTCGTGTGCAGTTTTTACTAAATTTCTGAAGTCTTCAATGGTGCCAAATTCGGGATTTACTTTTGTAAAATCAGAAACGGCATAATAGCTTCCTAAATATTTGTGTTGCTCTGCGGCAGGCATTTCCGAGGCAAATTTACTGTTATCACCACCTGTTGCTTTTCTTTTGGTTTGTGAAATCGGAAAAATAGGCATAACCCAAATAATTTTCACTCCCAATTCTTTCAATTGCGGAATGTCTTTTGTAAAGGCATTGAAGGTTCCTTCTGGAGAGTACTGGCGGATATTTACTTCATAAATAACGCTGCTTTCTTCTATAGCTGGACTGAATTTTTCAATTGTTGTACTTGCTATATCTTCTGAGTTATTTTTGCAACCCATCATTGCGATTGCGCTCCAAATAATAAAGATTTTTTTCATTTTCTTTTACTTATTTAAGTTCTAAAATTAAGGCTGTTTTACCTTCAATGGATA
Organism: Flavobacterium sp.; assembly: GCF_044376915.1. Classification (GTDB taxonomy): domain Bacteria; phylum Bacteroidota; class Bacteroidia; order Flavobacteriales; family Flavobacteriaceae; genus Flavobacterium. The sequence continues at coordinate 10,111 of NZ_JBILKB010000066.1, read as the reverse complement.
GTTCGTTTTTCAAATCAATGGTTTTTCCATCCAATACGTCTGTTCCAGAAACAAAGTTTTTGATGTTTTCTTGAAAACGCGTAAGGTTTATTTTTTGTGTATCGGGCGCATTATTAATTATTACCATTACGGTTTCTGTATCGTTATGACGGAAATATACATACACATTATTTTCGGGTACATAATGCGTTAACTTACCCGAATGAATAACGGCTTTATTTTTGCGCCAATTCAATATTTTTTTCGAAAAATCAAAAAACTTGTTTTGTTCAGCGGTTCTTCCAGTAGCCGTAAAAGCGTTGTTGCTGTCGCCTTTCCATCCGCCAGGAAAATCTTGGCGAATATCAGCATCTCCTTTGCCTTTGTCTCCAGCCATTCCTATTTCAGAACCATAATACAATTGTGGAATACCTCGCATAGTAGCTAAAAGTGTCATACCCAATTGGTACTTTTTGATATCCTTTTGATAAATTTGATTGTAGCGACCGGTATCGTGATTTTCCAAAAAGATTAATAAATTATTAGGATCTGCATAGAGAAAATCATTTACAAAATTGTCATAAAAACGAAACATTCCATTATTCCAGTCCGTTCGATCTTCATAGAATACATTACCAAAAACATCGTGTAAGGTAAAATCCATTACACTGGGTAAGTAGGAATTGTAACTTTGAATTTTAGCAATCGGACTGTCTTTTTGCCAGTACGAAATTTGTGCTTGATCGTGCATCCAAACTTCTCCTACAATATTGAAATACGGATATTCATCGGTAATCGCTTTGGTCCACTTTCCAATTCCATCTTTGTCATTATACGAATAAGTATCTACACGAAATCCATCTAAATCGGCATATTCAATCCACCAAATGGCATTTTGAATCAAATAATTCAATACCAATGGATTTGATTGGTTTAAGTCGGGCATGCTAGGCACAAACCAACCGTCCATACACAATTTAGCATCTATTTTAGATCCGTTTGTGTCATATTGAGTGGTCATGCGGTAGTTGCTTTGTTTGTATCCAGGAAATTGATGAAACCAATCATAAGCAGGCATATCTTTAAACATCCAATGTTCAGCACCCCAGTGATTGGTTACATAATCTTTGATTAATTTCATGTCTCTTTTGTGCAACTCATCGGCTAATTTTTTGTATTCTTCATTGCTACCATATCTTGGGTCAATGCGATACACATCCGATTGCGCATAGGTATGATAGGAATAGCCATTGTCATTGTCTTCACACATGGGCGTACTCCATATAGCTGTAGCACCAAGTTCTTTAAGGTAATCCAAATTGTTAATGATGCCTTGGATATCGCCCCCATGTCTTCCGCCAGGCAAGCTACGATTTCCTTTTTCTTGCAATTCGCTTGAAGAGTCGTTGCTTGGATTTCCGTTAGCAAAACGATCGGGCATCAATAAATACATGACATCGGATGCATCAAAACTTTTGCGAAGTGCCGAATTTTCTTTTCTTTTTTTGATTTCAAAGCCTTTTTTGAAGGTTTTTTTACCATTCGTAAACGTAAACTGTAAATCTTGTGCTTTTACATTTTTTGTATCTATGGTTACAAATAGGTAATTCGGATTTTCCGTTTTGGTGCGGCTCGTGATCACCACATTATTGGAAACACTTACAGAATTTTCAGCGATATTTTTTCCGTAAAACAAAACTTGTACCTCACTTTTGTTCATGCCTTCATACCAGAAAGGAGGCTCCATTCGGTCTATTTGTGCCGATAACGAAAGTGAGAATAGGATACTGAAGGATAAAATTATTTTTTTCATAATTTATTTTTTGAATGAATTGCTGACTCGATTTTTTATTTTACCTCAACGATACTAATTGCATAGCCACCACCCGCAGCGGTAAACAATTGTAATTTGGTTTTATTTGTAACTTTTTGTTTGCTTATTTTATAAGCTTGTGGATTGGTTTTGTAATCTGCATTTGGTGCATCGGCATATATCGTGGCTTCGTATTTTTTGCCTTTTTCAAGAAAATCAAGCGCTATTGTTGACGTTCTTTTTTGGTAGCCGTTTGAATTCCCCACAAACCAATTGTTCGAATTTATATCTTTTCGGGCTGTTGTGATATAGTATCCAGGTTCTGCCTCTAAATATTTTGAAGTTGTCCATTCAACAGGAACGTCTTTTATAAATTGGAAGGCGTCTAAGAATTGGTTGTAATGTTCGGGTAAATCGGCTGCCATTTGAAGCGGACTGTACATGATGACATAAAGGCCTAATTGGTTTCCTATGGTTGTATTGACATGAGAATTATTATTCGGATTTAATTTGGCAATGTCCATTTCAAAAATTCCAGGGGTATAATCCATAGGGCCGCCAATCAATCGCGTAAAGGGCAATAGGGTAGTGTGATTGGCTTTTGAACCGCCAAATGCTTGAAACTCTGTACCTCTAGCGGATTCATTTCCAATAAGATTAGGATACGTTCTGCAAATTCCAGTAGGTCGAACCGCTTCATGGGCATTCACCATGATTTGATAGTCTACTGCTTTTTCTACACAATATTGGTAGTGATTTAATATCGATTGGCTGTAATGGTATTCGCCTAAGGGTAAAATATTCCCTACATAGCCACTTTTTACCGCATTATACCCGTTGTCTTTCATGAATTGGTAGGCGCGATCAATATGGCGTTCATAGTTTCTGGTTGCACCCGAAGTTTCGTGGTGCATGATCATTTTAATTCCTTTGGATTGGGCATATTCTTGAATGCCTTTAACATCAAAATCGGGATAGGGCGAAAGAAAATCAAAAACATAGTCTTTTTCTTTTCCAAACCAATCTTCCCAACCTTCGTTCCAGCCTTCTACTAAAACGGCATCAAAACCATGTAATGCTGCAAAGTCGATGTATTCTTTTACATGTTTTGTATTGGCAGCATGTGTTTTATTGGGTTTTACTTTTGAATAATCAGTAATGCCTAATTGCACGGCAGGGACATCATCGGTATAGGACCACGAACTTTTTCCGGTAATCATTTCCCACCAAACACCTACATATTTCACTGGTTTAATCCAAGACGTATTTTCAATTTTACAGGGTTCGTTTAAATTTAAGGTCATTCTTGAGGCTAAAATATCGCGGGCATCATAACTGGCAATAATGGTGCGCCATGGCGATACACAAGGGGCTTGTAAATGACCTTTATTTCCTTTGGCATCGGGGGTTAAATGCGATTGAAAGACAAAATTTGCATCGTCTAAATTCAAATGCATACACGAATAGTTGATCAAAGCCGCTTCGTGAATATTGAGGTAAATACCATCGGCTGTTTTTAACTGCAATGCCGTTTGTACCCCTGTATCTGAAAATTGTTTTTGAGAGGCATTTCCAGTAACAGCGCCACGAAATAAATTTTTAATTTCTGATAATTTACTTTCGGTATAATCATATTCTTGCGTGTCATAATCGCCAGGAATCCAAAAAGCAGTATGATCTCCTGTCATGGCAAACTCTGTGCGTTCTTCTTTCAGTACAAAATAGGTCAAGTTTTTTTGTTGTGGAAATTCATAGCGAAATCCTAGTCCGTCGTTGAATAAACGAAAACGAACAACGATCAAACGATCGGTTTCGTTTTGTTTTAGCGTTAGCGCTAATTCGTTATACTGATTACGAATGTCAGTTTCTTCTCCCCAAACAGTTTTCCAGGTTTCATCAAAAGTATTTCGTACTTCGTTGACCAATTTAAAATCATTGATCAATGATTTACTGTCTTTTTGAAGTTCTAATCCCAGTTTACTTTTTTTAATAATTTCTTTATTCTTTAAAAAGAGTTGGTAGGTTGGGGTACCGTCTTTTTCCAAGGTAAAGATCATTTTGAAATTTCCATTGGGCGATTGAAATTCTTGCCCCACACTTCCAGTGATAGAAAATAAGACGAGAACTACTGAAACAAAATACTTTTTCATATTCATTATGCTAATTGAGGTGTTCCGTTAACAATTACTTCCACATCTTTATGGCCTTCAATTGAAACTTGCGTACCGTTATGATTCACTTGTACTTTTACGATGGCATTTCTAAAATTGACTTTAAACGAATAGCCTTCCCATTCTTTTGGAATTTTTGGGTCAAAATGCAATTGATTATTTTTAACACGCATGCCACCAAATCCTTCTACAATACTCATCCACGTTCCTGCCATTGAAGTAATGTGTAATCCTTCTTCTACTTCTTTGTTGTAATCGTCTAAGTCTAAACGCGAGGTGCGTAAATAAAAGGTGTATGCTTGTTCCATTCTGCCTAAAACAGCAGCTTGAATGGAGTGCACACAAGGCGATAGGGAACTTTCATGTACCGTAAAGGGTTCATAGAAGTCAAAGTGTTTTTCTAATTCTTCTCTGGTAAAATGATCTTCAAAGAAGTAAAAGCCTTGTAGGGTGTCGGCTTGTTTGATATAGGGCGAACGCAATATTCTGTCCCACGACCATTTTTGATTGATAGGTCGTTGTGATCTGTCTAAATTAGCTACTGTTATCAATTCTTTATCCAAGAAGCCATCTTGTTGGAGGTATACGCCATGTTCTTCAGAATACGGGAAGTACATGTTATCGGCAACCTTTTTCATATCGGTCATTTCTGTTGCATCAATTTTTACTTTGTTACTGATGCGTGCATAATCATCCGGATATTCACCCGCAGTTTTTTCGATTTGCTCCAGTGTATATTGGATACACCATTTCGCAATATAGTTGGTATAAAAGTTATTGTTTACGTTGTTTTCGTACTCGTTTGGCCCTGTAACACCTAAAATCACATATTTATTTTTGTGCGTTGAGAACGTGGCTCTTTGGTGCCAAAAGCGCGCAATCCCAATTAATACTTCTAATCCTTTTTCAGGAATGTAAGAATAATCGCCTGTAAAACGATAGTAGTTATAAATGGCAAAAGCAATGGCTCCGTTTCTGTGAATTTCCTCAAAGGTAATTTCCCATTCGTTGTGGCATTCTTCACCATTCATGGTTACCATTGGATACAAAGCCGCGCCATTTTTAAATCCTAATTTTTCTGCATTTTCAATGGCTTTGTCCAACTGGTTGTAGCGGTACGCTAATAAGTTTCGGGCTACTTGCTGGTCTTTGGTTGCCATATAAAAAGGAATACAATAGGCCTCGGTATCCCAATATGTAGATCCGCCATATTTTTCCCCTGTAAATCCTTTAGGTCCAATATTCAAGCGCGAATCTTTCCCCAAATAAGTTTGATTCAATTGGAAAATATTGAAACGAATTCCTTGTTGCGCTTTAACATCACCCTCAATGGTAATATCGCTCATTTCCCAAATTTTTGCCCAAGCTGTTTTTTGAAGTTTCGTCAATTGACTCATTCCAATTTCTAAAGCTTTAGCAATTACATTTTCGGCTGCTTTAACCGTGTTTTCATGATTCATGGAAACGGTATATCCGCCCATTTTTTGTAAAGTAGTCGTTTGTCCTTTTGCAACCGCTACTTCATAACAAAATTGTATTTTTTCGTTGGTTTCTTGAACGCTTACAGGAGCAATGCTCAAATTAGAACCTTCTAATAAAATACTGTTTTGCATAAACGTAGTCGCCGTAAAATGCGTTTTAAACGTTCGTGCCGTAACAAAAGCTTCGTTTCCGTTATGCTTTACTTTAATAGGTTCCCAAAATTTTTCTTCCCAATTGGCGTCTTCATTATGCACACCTGCATCGAGGTAGGGTTTGAATGCAATTTTTGCATCAGAGTTTAATGCGGTAATTTCATAATTAATGCAACCCACTTCATCGCAATCTAAAGATAAAAAGCGGCGTACGTTTACTTCAATTTCAGTACCATTAGCTAAAGTAGCTTCAAAAGAACGGTAATAGATACCTTCTTTCATGTTCAATTCTCGACGAAAATTTTGTACCGAGCGACAAGCAGCTAAGTCAAAATTTTCTCCGTTAATTTCAATGTCAATTCCGATCCAATTGGGAGCGTTTAGTACTTTGGCAAAGTATTCTGGATAACCGTTTTTCCACCAACCCACTTTTGTTTTATCGGGATAATAAATACCAGCGATATAACTTCCTTGAAAAGTAGGGCCTGAATAGTGTTCTTCAAAATTAGCACGTTGTCCCATAGCACCGTTACCGATGCTGAATAAACTTTCAGACGATTTCACTTTCTCTGCATCAAATCCTTCTTCAATAATCGACCAATTGTCGGGTTTAATATAATCTTGGTTCATTATAATTTTGTTTCAAGTTAAAGGTTTCAAGTTGCCTCGAATACTTTAAAATATTTTAATTTATTAGTTTTTCTAAAAAGGCATCCTCTAATGAGGTAAAATCCTTGAAATTGTATTGTGCTTCGTGTAATACTAGAGGATCACCTATACCTACGCTTATCATTTGTGCAGTGTTTGCTGCCTGAATTCCAGCGACAGAATCTTCAAAAACGATGGAGTTGGCGTTGGAAACACCAACCAAGTGGGCGGCTCTAATAAATACTTCAGGATCGGGTTTTGCGTTGGACACATCATTTCCGTCAACTATAGCATCGAAGTAGTGCAATATGTTTGTTTTTTCTAAAATAGGTCGGGCATTTTTACTGGCCGATCCGAGTGCAATAAATTGTTGGTGTTCTTTTAAAAAGGCCAATACACGAGGCACATCTGGCAAGAGTTCTTTCTCATCCATGGTTACCAGGTAGGACAAATACTCTTCATTTTTTTGAACCAACCATTTGTTTTTTTCGGCTTCTGTAGCTTGTACATTACCAAGGGCTAAAATAATTTCTAAAGAACGAACACGGCTAACACCTTTCAAGGATTCGTTGTGTTCGTGTGTAAAATGAATTCCCAATTGGTTAGCTAGTTTTTGCCAGGCCAAAAAGTGGTATTTTGCGGTATCAACAATGACACCATCGAGGTCAAAAATAAATGCTTTTTTGTTCATTTTACTCCGATTTTTCTTGGATAGTAGTAACGGCTAATCCGGCGATAAGTAACGAAATTCCGGCTACAACAATCATAAGAATGGCGTTTCCAGTAAACAGTCCTTTATCGGCAACTTCAAAGCATTTTTCGTTGGCTTCATTATAAAAGATGCCTCCTTTTTGAACCCCTAAAATAATTCCTCCCAAGGCGCCCGCTACAATTTGTGGTATGGTAATGGTTCCGTTGAAAAGCCCCATATATACCCCCATTTTATTGGCGGGAAGCGAACTAGAAAGCATTGCATATGGGATGGCCAAAATGGCTGCCCAAGCAACTCCTACACCGATCATGGAGAAAAACAAGATGTATTTGTCGTGAAAGAAATACATAGAGATCAGTCCAACACCTCCAAAAATAAGCGAATAGCTGTAGGTTTTTTTACGACCTATTTTTTTTGCAACGTATGGAATGCTTAGTGCAAAAATAGCTGCAACAGCACTGTAAAAGGCAAACAATACGCCGGTCCAGTCGCCAGCTTCGTTAAAAGCAAGTGAATGTGGGTCGGCAGCAGCATCACCCCAAACTTGATTGGCAATTCCTCGGGTAGTGTAAACCCACATTAAAAATAAAGCAAACCAGGAAAAGAACTGAACCAAGCCCAACTGCCAGAAAATTTTTGGCGCTGTTTTTAGGAGTTCAATGAGGTTTGTTTTTTCTTTTACTTCCGGAGCATTGAGATCAATATTATTGAATTCAGCATGTTCTTTAGGTGCATATTCTTTTGTTTTGAATACGGTCCAAAGGACACTAAGCAATAAAATGGCACCTCCAATGTAAAAGGACCAAATAACAGAATCGGCCACTTTTTCCCCTGCGGCTGGAACGTTTGCTACGTTTAGTTTTGCTAATATCCAGGGCAATAAAGATCCGAAAACAGCTCCAAAATTGATAAGGGCACTTTGCAATGAATAACCTAGATTTTTTTGTTCATCGTTGACCATATCGCCCACTAAAGAACGGAAAGGCTGCATGGTAATATTGAATGAAGTATCCATTATTAACAAAATCAGTCCTCCAAAAACTAATGCAGGCAAAAGGTTGGCAAAATTTCCAGAATTGGGCATGAAAAACATCGCCAAGGCAGAAATTATAGACCCTAACAAGATAAATGGAATCCGTCTTCCAAGGCGGGTCCAAGTTTTATCACTTGAAAGTCCAATAATGGGTTGCACGACTAAACCTGCCAAAGGAGCAGCTAGCCAAAAATAATTGATCTTGTCAACATTTGCACCTAATGCTTCGAGAATTCTACTGGTGTTACCATTTTGCAATGAGTAGCCAATTTGCACACCAAGGAATCCGAAACTAAGATTCCAGATTTGCCAAAAACTTAAATTCGGTTTTTTCATTATCGTAAATTAAATTAAAATACGATAAGCACTTTGCTTATCAAAACTTATTGTGTTTAGAAGTGAAGTTATAAGCTTTGATGTGGTAAATTTAAAAATAAAAATTCAAATAATACAATATTTTTTTTGCAGTTAAAATTCTTTTTAAAGAAAAATAAAATGCACAAATGGCTGTTTATTAATTATTTGGCTATAACTATTTCGTTGTAGTAGATTCTCTAATGATGAGATTGGTTTCAATTATTTCGGTGGTGTATTGTTCGTTTTCTTCGTCCTCTAACTCCAGGCGATCAATGAGCATTTGTGCGGATTTACGTCCCATTTTTATACCGTTTTGGCTCACGGTAGAAATACTTGGCGTTGAAAATTGCGAAATGATTCCATCGGTAAAGCCTATAACCGAGACGTCCTCGGGAACTTTTAGGTTGTTTTGCGCTGCAATCTTAATCGCGGTAACGGCAAATAATTCGTTCACCGCAAAAATTGCCTCACATTTTTTAGATTGGATGAGGTTTTCAATTTTGAGGGAACAATTGTCAATATCTTCTATTTTAATGATAAGCTCTTCATCGATAGCAATATGGTGGGCCTTCAAAGCTTCTTTGTAACCATCGGTTCGTAATTTTCCAACACTCACATAATCTACAGTGGTAATTAGTGCGATTTTTTGAAACCCTTTTTCAATGAGAAATTGCACGGCATCAAAGGCAGCTTGTTTGTCATCAATAATTACTTTGTCACAGAAAACATCATTGGTTACACGATCAAACAAAACTACTGGCATTCCTTGGTTGATGACTTCTTGAATGTGGTGAAAGTCTTTTTTCTGTTGGGTTTCTTTGGATAACGACATGATAAAACCATCGGTACTGCCGTTGGCGAGCATTTCAAGATTGATGACTTCCTTATCAAAAGATTCATCCGACAAACATACGATTACATTGTATCCATTTTCGTTGGCTACCTGTTCGATTCCACTAATGACGGTCGCAAAAAAATGGTGTACAATTTCTGGAATTATGATGCCAATGGTTTTTGTTTTTTTGTTTTTTAAACTTAGGGCAATATTATTGGGTTTGTAGTTGTATAATTTGGCAAAAGCTTGCACTTTTAAACGGGTATCTTCACTAATTTCGTGGCTGTCACGAAGCGATTTTGACACGGTTGAAATCGATACGTCTAGTTCTTTAGCAATTTGTTTAAGCGTGACTTTTTTTCTCATCGGGAAAAAGCTAATTGTTAATATGCTTTAAAAGTAACTTTTTTTTTTGAAGTATCGCATTTTTCTCCTAAAAATATCGCGATAACCACAAAGTTTTCAACACGAAAACGTTTTCGCAACCTCTTTTTTGGCCTTCAATTTTTTTATACCAAATTTTTACATAAATTTAACATTAGAAGTAAAGTTATAAGCAATTAAAAACAATTTTAACCTAAACAATTTGTATGAAAACACTGCAAAAAAAGTTACTACTTTTCTTACTTATCTTTCCGATAGGGATGTTTGCACAAAACACACTTAAAGGTGTTGTTTTAGAGGGTAAAACGCAACAGCCATTGCCAAGCGTAGCCGTAGCAATCGAAGGTACTAACACTATGACTGCGACTGATTTTGATGGTAATTTTACATTATCAAATCTTAAAAAAGGACAAAAAATTACGTTCTCTTTTATTGGATTTAAAAATCAAACATTAGTTTATGAAAATCAATCTTCTGTAACTATTCGATTAGAAGAAGACCTTCAAGAATTAAAAGATGTTGTAGTAATTGGGTACGGAGGTGGA
>NZ_JBILKB010000122.1:0-3861 GCF_044376915.1 Flavobacterium sp. | reverse complement strand
TGAAGCTATTGATGGATTCCGTTGCGATGTAGCGGGTAATGTCCCTTTGGATTTTTGGCAACAAGCGATTCCGCAATTGCGCAAACAAAAAAACATCTTTATGTTAGCAGAAGCATGGGAACCCGCTTTGTTAAAAGACAATTTATTTGATATGGCTTATGGCTGGGAGGGACACCACACACTAAACAAAATAGCACAAGGAAAAGAGACGGTTAAAAATTTTGATGCTTATATTGAAAAAATAAATAAAGACTACGAAGCCAATGATATCTTAATGAATTTTGTGGACAATCACGATGAAAATTCATGGAATGGCACCATTAAAAGTCGTTTAGGAGAAGCAGAACCTGCTATGACAGCCTTAACCTATTTAATGCCAGGTATGCCATTGATATATAGTGGAAACGAATATGGCTTGGAGCACAGTTTGAAATTTTTTGAAAAAGATTCCATTCCCAAAATCAAAGGAAAACAATGGGATTTACGTGCTAAATTAGGTAAAATCAAAAACAAAATTGACGCCTTACATGGTGGAAAAAGCAAAGCAGCATACAAAAAAATTTCTGCTTCCAATGAAAACGTGTTAGCTTTTGAACGCACTAAAAACGGTAAAAGAGTTATTTATTTAGCCAATTTATCAGCAAAACCAGTAAGCGTTTCTGTGCCTATAACCGGACAATATAAAGACCTAATGAATGAAAAAATGATGGACTTAAATACAAAACAAGTCCTTTCCTTGTTGCCATGGCAATATTATATTCTTACCAAATAATAGTCCAAAAATAAAGAAAAGTCTCGCTCTAAACCAGCGGGACTTTTTATTTTAAAAATTAACCGATATTTGCAAAAAAATTCATTGAATTCAAAATACGACATTATTATAATCGGTGGTGGGGCTGCCGGGTTTTTTACGGCCATTAACTGCGCTGAGAAAAATCCTGCCCTTAAAATTGCGATCCTCGAACGCGGTAAAAGTGTTTTAGAAAAAGTGCGCATTTCGGGTGGCGGACGCTGTAATGTAACACATGCCTGTTTTGTGCCCAATGATTTAGTGAAAAATTATCCGCGAGGCGAGCGCGAATTGAAAGGCCCGTTTCATCAATTTTGTTCGGGAGATACTATTGAGTGGTTTGAAAAAAAAGGAGTGCCTCTTAAAATAGAAGAAGACGGTCGGATGTTTCCCGTATCCAATTCGTCTCAAACCATCATCGATTGTTTTCAAGCTGCTATAAAAAAATGCAACATTGATGTACTCACCAATCACAGTGTTCAAGAACTTTTCAAAACAGAAACACACTGGAAAATTTCAACGACACAAGATGTATTCCTCTGCGAAAAAATAGTGCTCACGACCGGTAGCAATCCTAAAATGTGGGAATTGTTGCAACATTTAGGACATACACTCGTCGAACCCGTTCCATCCTTGTTTACTTTTAACATCAAAGATCCTCGAATTAAAGATTTAATGGGGCTTTCGGCAATAGCTTCGGTGAAAGTAAAGAAATCTAAATTGCAAGCTGCTGGACCTTTATTGATTACACATTGGGGAATGAGTGGTCCCGGAATTTTACGTCTCTCTGCATGGGGCGCCAGAGAATTAGCCGAAAAAAAATACCAATTTGCCATTCAAGTCAATTGGTTGCATGAATTTACCTTAGAAGATGCTGTCGATAGTTTAAAAGAAATCAAAGAAGATCACGCCAAAAAATTAGTAAGTAAATATGCTCATTTTGAATTGCCCAAACGCCTTTGGGAAAATCTCGTGAAGGCAGCAGGAATTTCGGAAGATACCAAATGGGCTGATATATCTAAAAAACAATTGATTGCATTAGGCGAACAACTCACCAATGGCGAATTCCATGTCAATGGAAAAAGCATCTTCAAAGAAGAATTTGTAACCGCTGGTGGTATTGATTTAAAAGAAATCAATTTCAAAACTATGGAAAGTAAAATTTTGCCAAATGTTTATTTTGCCGGTGAAATACTTAACATTGACGCCATAACCGGTGGATTTAATTTTCAAAATGCTTGGACCGGAGGTTTTATTGTGGCAGAAAATATCGCTAAATAAAGATTCCTAGAATTAGCGATTCAACCAAAAAATACTACCTGTTAATAGCGTGGCAAATCCAACCCAAACGAGATATGGCACTAATAAATAGGCTGCTTTTTTATCAATTTGTTTGAAGATATGGTAGGTTTCATAAATCATTAACCAAAGTAAGATGATCTCCACGAAAGCCAATAAAAAATTATGTAACCCAAAGAAAATATAGGACCAAAGTGCATTTAATGCCAATTGAATCACAAAAAATAACATTCCTTTTTTTACCAACGGTAACTTTGTAGCCATTTGATTCCAAATTAACCCACTGGAAATCCCCATCAAGACAAAAAGCAGGGTCCAAACCGGTGCAAAAACCCAATTGGGCGGATTAAAACTCGGTTTTAATATCATAGGATACCACGTTTCAATACTGGCTTGTGTTACTTTGCTGGATAAATAACCCACTGCTAAACAAACCATAACCATGTTGATAATGCGCAAATATTTTGTCATTTTTTCTAATTTTAATAGCAAATTAACGAAATATCAAGGGAACAAATCAATCAAAATCGGTATTTTTGTCAAAATATTACACCATGCTTACCGAAAAAGATTTTATTGCAACAACCTATAGCTCCCTTGAATCAGCAAATTTCGAGTGGAGTGCACCCAGTAATATTGCTTTGGTAAAATATTGGGGAAAAAAAGAACAAGTTTCAAGCATCCCAGGTGAAAAATCGGAACAAATTCCGGCCAATCCGTCCATTAGTTTTACATTAAACCAGTGCAAGACCATCACAAAATTGGGGGTACTAAAAAAATCAGATACCAAAGACTTCTCTTTTGATTTGTTATTTGAAGGAAAGCCAAAAGAAGATTTCAAACCTAAAATTCAAAAATTTTTCGAACGAATCGAGGTGTATTGCCCGTATTTAAAAGAATATCATTTTACAATTGATACCCAAAATACCTTCCCGCACAGTTCAGGTATTGCCTCGTCTGCTTCAGGAATGGCCGCTTTAGCTGTTTCTATCATGAGTTTGGAAAAAGCTATCACTCCAAGTCTTTCAGATGACTATTTCAATGCAAAAACATCTTTTTTAGCCCGTTTGGGAAGTGGTAGTGCGTGCAGGAGCATCAAAGGTGAAGTAGTAATTTGGGGCAATCATGCAAAAACAGCTAATAGTTCAGATTTATTTGGCGTAGCGTTTTCAGAAGTTCATGAATATTTCAAAAACTTTCAAGATACTATATTATTAGTTGACAAAGGCGAAAAGCAAGTTTCAAGTACAGTTGGGCATGATTTAATGCACAATCATCCTTATGCCGAACAACGATTTGGCCAGGCTCACGAAAATTTAACCGCTATAAAAGAAGTGCTAACATCAGGAAATATTGCAGCATTCATCAAAATTGTAGAAAGTGAAGCATTGACTTTACATGCCATGATGATGACATCCATGCCTTATTTCATTTTGATGAAACCGAATACGTTAGAAATTATCAATAAAATTTGGAACTATAGAAACGAAACACAAATTCCAGTTTGTTTTACGTTAGATGCAGGTGCTAATGTACATGTTCTATATCCGTCAACTGTAAAAGAAAAAGTAATGCAATTTATTCAAAATGAACTAGTAGTCTATTGCCAAAATGGCCAATATATTTGCGATCAAATTGGAACAGGCGCTAAATCAAATTAATTTTGTACATTTACTCCTTGTTTACTGAAATAGAAAACTAAAAATTATGAAAGGACCACTTTTTTACTCTAAAATATTACTTTTCGGAGAATATGGAATCATCCAAGATTC
>NZ_JBILKB010000063.1:0-12105 GCF_044376915.1 Flavobacterium sp. | reverse complement strand
TAACCTAACTCTTATTTTTAATTAAAATCAAAGCGTATACCTAATGAAACGTTGTTTTGATCTATTGTATTGTGTTTGAACATCGGATTTAAGTCATATTTAACATATAGACTGATGGAACGATAACCAATATAGGTACTTAGCCCATAAGTAAAATCAGAAACATTGAAATCTCCTTTATGTTTGTTTTTTATTTTATCTCCGTTTTCTTCATAGTGCAACAACTGCTTTGATTTCACACGAAGACCCGAATATCCTCCAATTCCAATTCGAACCGACTCATGCGTATTGAAATAGCTTTTTGTGCCATCCTTGGAAGTTTTCTTAGGGGAAAAATCAAATTCAAGATGCAAAGGAAGCGTTAAAAATACATTTCGAAATCGAGAATCATCAAGATGACGAGAAGCTGTTGCTAAATTAGTTTGATCACCATTTTTTACAAAATAACGATTTTCTGTTGGACGAAGGTTATTATACATCAATGTTAACCCGTATTTAACATGAACCAAATTATGATTTTTTAACAATCTCGAATTATATGTAACTCCCCATTCATAAAAATGAGAACCCCAAATTCTGTAATCAGAATCTTCTAACGAAGTTCCTTTAGTGACCAAATTATTCAAACCAAAGGCAAAAACAAATTGAGATGTAGTACGTTTTGATTTTCTTTCGATTTCTTCTTCGGCTGACTTATAGATTTTTAGAGCAGGTAAATCATAATATATTGTATTATTGGTTTTGTAATATGTATATACTTTTTTTCCATTAATGGTGTCAATCTTAAATACGACTTCTTTGCTATCTGCTTCCACTTTATTTTGTACTAAACTATCCAACTTTGCTTTTTGCATGTCCATACTTTTTTCAATCTTTGCAGATGAAATTTCCGCTTGTTTTAGTTTTAAAGCTTTCAAGTCGTCTTCAGTAATCTTATTTTGAGAAAACAAATTATCCAAAGAATCAATCTTTATTTTTAGTTCATTTTTTTCTCTTGCCAATAGAAACTCCATGCTAGTCGAAATTTGATTCACTTTCTTCTCAAAAGTCATTGGCTTCTTTTTGAGAACTTCTTTTCTTTCTTTTATTTTCTCTTTACGCTGTTCAATAGCATTTTTTCTATCTTCCTGTGCCATAGATTTTGTAAAAAATCCAAACACCATTACTAAGGTGTATAAAATAATTTTTCGCATAACTGATTGAATTTAATGATGTTTTTAATTTATTCGTAATTTCGATTCACAACTGCCGATTTAGCATCTTGTATTTTTTTAGACAACTTATCTAGTGTACTCTCTTTATGGGAGTCGTCTAATTCCTTTTCAACACTTTCTAACAAAGAATTAGCATCTATTTTAATTCTTAGCTTAGATTTCGTTTTTTTATCCGACGGAATTACTTTTTCAGTGGTTTGAGCTTCAGCTAACAATTTTTCGGATGATGGGTAATGGATGCTGGGGGCTGAGGGCTGGGTGTTAGAAGCTAGGAGTTGGGAGTTGGGAGTAATTTTTTCTTCCAAAACATGTTCCTTCTTTAGCAATTTATTTGTCCCCTCTGATTTTTTATTTGCTTGTGTTGTTGAAAAATTATTTTCATTCTGAACTAAAACAGGCCTACCATTTTCAACTGCAATTTCATTTATTTTATTGGTTTCAATAGTATCAATTTCTTCATTACTAGTGGTTACAACTGGAACTGAATTATTAAATTCTGTTGTGGAGGAGGAATTGAAAAGAAAATATCCCAATCCGAAAAAAAGGACTATAGAAGCCGCAACAAATAACCAATTATAATTTTTCTTAGATTTTTTTGCTTCTGATACAGCTAACATTGCATCCAATCGATCCCATGCTTGAGCAGATGGCTGAATTTCTCTACCATTCAGCTTTTCTTTTATTTGACTATCTATTTTATTTGGTTCCATTTAAGGTATTTTTTAAAGCTATAATTCGGTGTTGCAATAGTTTTCTAGCGTGGTATAATTGCGATTTAGATGTTCCTTCACTGATCTTGAGTAATTCTGCTATTTCTTGGTGCTTGTAGCCTTCTATAGCATATAAATTGAATACCATTTTGTAGCCGTCAGGTAACTGATCTATCAAATTTTGGATGTCATCTGCTGAAAATTCTTCCATTTCATAAGCCGAATCTTTTTCAACTAAGATCACATCCTCTATATCCTGGTGATTGAACTGGTTTTGTTTCACTCTCAAAAAATCAATACATTCATAAATCATGATACGCCGAATCCATCCTTCAAAGCTCCCTTTATGTTCAAACGTATGCAATTGAGTAAAAACCTTCATAAAACCAGAAATCATAACATCTTCCGCATGCTGAACATCTTTGATATACTGCCTGCAAACCCCAAGCATTTTAGAAGAAAACTGGGCATAAATTTGCTGTTGCGCTGTTCGATTGTGCTCGACCGCTAGTGCAATTCGCAATTTCTCTTCTAGGTGTAAGGGGATTACCTTCATTTCAAGTTCAATTCTAGTTCACTGCCATCTACTAAATTTACTAATTTAATAGTACGCTTGTTCTTTTAGATAACTGATTGCTTCTAAACCTATAGACGTGTTAGAAGTAAAAAAGGTTGCACGAATGAAAAATTAATTTAAATTTCTCTTCTTGATATAGCTTTTAGGCGAGGTATTGGTATAGCCTTTAAAACTAATAGAAAAATAAGATAGTGAATTAAAACCACTAGCATCGGCTAGTTGTTGCACATTGGTTTCTCCGGCTTCAATTAATCGAATGGCATATTCAATTCGCAATTGTCGGACATAAGTAGTGGTATTCATTTGCTTATCTCTTCGGATTTTTTTATCTAAAGCCGACTTACTGATAAACAATTCAGTTGCAATTTTATCAATGGTAATGTTGGTCTTGATATTATTGATGATAATATCGTTCAATTTTTCAAAGAAATTTTTATTTTTAAGCTTAATAGTTACCTTAGAAAAAGGGTCTAAAGTATTTCTTTTAATTAAAATATTTTTAAACTGAAGAAAATTCTTAATTTTCAATAAAAGCTCTTGAATTTTGAAGGGTTTAATGATAAAATCATTGACCCCGTTTTCCAATTGTTTGATTTTCATTTCGAAAGTCACATCCGCAGTAATGATCAAAAAAGGAATTTCATCATACTTTTTAAACTTTCTAATTTTCAGAAACAACTCTTCGCCAGACATTATGGGCATCATGAGATCACAAACAATAATATCGGGTACTTTTTGTTCTAAATAATGATAGGCTTCCAAGCCATTATGACACCACTTAACGTCATATCCATTAATTTCTAATAACTCTGAAATGGTCTGACCTAGAGAGATGTCATCTTCGATTAATAATATTTTTGGTGGTTTTGTCTTCATAATGTAAAATTAATTCTTTATTTGTTAAATTATGCGTATTTTTTTTTAATTTAGTGATACATAATTTTAAATTGAGTAAATTTAGCCTTTTTGATTGCAAACTAATTATGAATTTACAAGAGGTATCTTCTCTTATTAATATAGTTAAAACTAAAAATGAATCATTTATTAAAAGCCATTTCGGAAGCAAATAATCATTTGCTCAGAGAGAACAACATCAACAATGCCCTTCAAGAATGCATTAGAGCTTTGGGAAGTAATATATTAGTAGATCGATGTTACATTTTTAAAAATGAATTCAAAGATGGAATTCTCGTCTTAAATTATGAATTTGAATGGTGCAAAGAAAATGTAACGCCATTTTTAGGAAATCCAGATTTGAGTGGAATGCCCTACGAAGCCTTTCCGGGATTATATGAAACTCTAATCCAAAATCTTCCTTTATATGGGTTAGTTCACGAAAGCAACAATGTGCTTTTCCGCGAAACTATGGAGATGCAAGGCATACTTTCATATCTCTTTACTCCTATTTTCTCTGATGATCAATTCTGGGGTTGGATTGGCTTTGATGATTGTGAATCGGAGCGAATTTGGCAGGAAGAAGAAGTAAATGTATTGCATACCGTAGCGCGAAATATTGGTATTTGCTTGAATCAAGATAAAGTAGTCTCAAAACTTGAAACCACTTTAGACGAACTTAATTTTTATATAAAAAGTTCGAGCCAAGCCAAATGGGAATGGAATTTAAAAACACATCAAATTACCTACTCATTCAATTGGAATGAAATATTAGGTTATACTATTGAAGAATTAGGCAGCAATCTTGAAGTTTGGAAAGAAAAAGTGCATCCTGATGATTACGATGTAATTAGAAATCAACTGTTCAATTATATTTTTAAAAAAACCGATCGTTATGATGGTGTTGCACGAATATTACATAAAAAAGGCCATTATGTTTGGATAAAATATTCGGGGATCATGCTTATGGATAGTCTAGGTACCCCAACTAAAATTATTGGATCACAGATTGACATTAGCGCCATAAAAGAAAAGGAAATTGAGTTGGCACAACAACGCAACGACTTTGACAATATGGTAAATAATTTAGCTGAAATTGTATTTAAGACGGATTTAAATGGGACACTGACTTTCTTAAATAAACAATGGGAAAAAATCACAGGGTTTGATATAAAAGAAAGCATTGGCCAAAGCATTTTCAACTTTTTAACCCATATAGATACGGAGTCATTTCATCAAAACATTAATCAATCTAAAGTATTAGAAGGAAAATTAATGCATCACAAAGAGAAAAAAATTAATGTTTTATTACTCTTAAGCCTTCAAACCGACCTAAAAGACAATTCCCAATTTATTTTGGGAAGTATAACTAACATCAACGATTTAATTTCACTAAGAAAAGAGCTTCAAATTTCAGAGCAAAAATACCGTTTTATTGCTGAAAATACCTCTGATTTGGTAGTCCAACACGAATTTAATGGCATCGTAAAATATATTTCAAACAATTGTGATCGAATTACTGGATACACTGTAGAAGAGCTTCTTAACCAAGATCCTTATCAATTTATTCATCCCGACGATATTCAAGAAATTGTAACAAAACATAATAATATTTTAAATTTACCAAATGAAGTTATAACCTTTCGCTTTTTAAAGAAAAATCAAGAATACGTTTGGTTTGAGACGTCTGTAAAAATCATGAAAGATTCGGCAGATAGAGTCTTAGGAATACAAACTTCTAGTAGAGACATTTCTCAACGTCTCAACGATCAAGAAGAAGTAAAACGCGCCTTGGAAAAGCAAAGTGAATTAAACGATTTGAAATCGGGATTTGTTACCATGGCTTCACATCAGTTTCGAACACCCTTATCTGTAATTTACTCTAATATTGAGTTGTTGCATTTAAAAATGAATCAATCCATTAATAAAGAAGAGATCAAAATGATTACGGATCGAATCACCTCCGAAGTGGATCGAATGACAGAATTAATGAATAATATCCTACTGTTTGGAGAAAACGAATCCAATAAGTTAAAAATAGATCTTAAAACAATAGCTTTTGAAGAATTTATTGATCGCTTAATCGAAACTTATTACCAACAAGAAAAGGATGGACGAAAATTGATTGTTACAATGCAAGGTTCCAAACAAAAAATCGAAACTGACGAACGTTTGCTGCTTCACATCCTAACGAATCTAATTTCTAATGCATTTAAATATTCTATAGGTTGTGAGCAACCAGAGCTAGTGATTACCTATTTTGATCACTACTACAAAATTGAGATTATCGATTATGGAATTGGTATCTTACCCGAGGAAAACAAGCATTTATTCAAATCCTTTTTCAGAGGAAGCAATACAGCGAATATTAAAGGATCGGGATTAGGACTTATAATTGCCAAACAATTTACAGAATTGTTAAACGGGTCAATATGTATTGAAAGCATCCCAAAAAACACTCGAGTTATCTTGGAATTTCCTTATAAACAAATGTAGAAGCTATTTTTTTCGTTCGATGACATAATTAACCATCAATTCAAGGGAACTTTTGTATTGTGAATCGGGAAATTCATGGAGAAGATGTAGCGCTTTTTGTTGAAATTCGATCATCATTTGTTCTGCATACGCTAAACCTTTCTGATCTTTCACAAACTGAATAACCGCGGCAACTCGTTTTTTATCTTTGTTGTGATTTTTAATCGAATTAATCACCCAGCTTTTCTCTTGTTTTGAACAGTGGTTTAAGGTATAAATTAAAGGCAAGGTCATCTTTTGCTCTTTAATATCAATTCCGGTAGGCTTACCGATAGCATCTTCAGTATAATCAAATAAATCGTCTTTGATTTGAAAAGCCATACCAATAAGCTCTCCAAATTTACGCATTTTTTCAATAGTTTCGGTATCATTGGGGACAACAGAACAAGCCCCTAACGCACAACAAGCAGCAATTAAGGTTGCTGTCTTTTGACGAATGATTTCAAAATAAATAGCTTCGGTAATATCTAATCTTCTCGCTTTCTCAATTTGAAGTAGCTCCCCTTGACTCATTTCGCGAACCGCAACGGAAATAATTTTCAACAAATCAAAATCATTGTGATCAATAGACAACAACAAGCCTTTGGACAATAAATAATCCCCTACTAAAACTGCTATTTTATTTTTCCAAAGTGCATTAATAGAAAAAAAACCACGGCGTTTATTGCTATCATCTACAACGTCATCGTGCACTAAAGTCGCAGTGTGTATCAATTCGATCACTGATGCCCCGCGATAGGTGCGCTCATTGATAACGCCTTGAGAAATCATTTTTGCCGTCAAGAAAACAAACATGGGGCGCATTTGCTTGCCTTTTCTATTGACAATATAATGGGTAATTCGATTCAATAAAGCCACTTTTGAAGACATTGCCTCGCGAAATTTTTCCTCAAAAAGATCCATTTCTTGAGCAATTGGCAACTTTATTTGTTCGGTAATTTTCATTACAACAAAGATAACATTCTGACTCCGAAATAGAAAAAAAATTTGAATATTAAACCTTTTTTATACCTTTGAGTCTAAGATTCAGAACTTTAAACAATTAAATATGAAAAATGTATTAAAATTAATGGCGGTGGTGGCTGTATTCATAACGTATACCAGTTGTGAAAATGATGCTACTAATGCAACTCAATTGACATCGAATGATGCGATTGTGAACTCTAAAATAGATTTAGCTAGTGATGACATTGCTACTATTGCTGATCAATTATTTGATGACATCAATAGCAATACGATTACCTATCGAACAATTGACAACAATCTGAGTATTTTTTCAAATTGTGCTACCATAACAAGAACACCCGCATTTGGAACCTTAATTACTCCTGGAACTCAGGTAACCAAAACAATTGATTTTGGGACTACAGGTTGCACCTTAAATAACGGAAACATAGTGCGTGGAAAAATTATCATTAGTTTTGTATTTCAGCCTACTGCTGTATCACATACAGTAACGTATACTTTTGACAACTTTTACCACAATAACATAAATTTTGAAGGAACAAAAACATTTACACGTTCCATGACTGCTCAAACGGCTACTTCTGCTCCACATCCAAGGGTTGTTATGGAATTAGAAATGACGATTACTATGCCTAATGGTGATGAGTATGTGCGGGTAGGTTCAAGAACTCGTGAGTTAGTGGAAGGATTTATGACTCCAGCTTTTATAGATAACATTTATAGAATAACCGGGAATTGGACAACTACCGCACCAAATGGTAACCAACACACTGCAACAATTACTGAGCCAATTATGGCAAAAATGAGTTGTATCGCCGTAAACAAACCTATTCTTGCTAAAGGAATTATTACATTTACAAGAAACAATATTACATCTACCTTAAATTATGGAAATGGTGAATGCGATAATATTGCAGTATTTACTGTTAATGGTATTTCTTACACGATAACCATAGGGAATTAATACCAAAAAAGGGCTTTTTTTTTAAAGCCCTTTTTTTATGATTTATTTGCTAATTGACCGCAAGCGGCATCAATATCCTTTCCACGGCTCCTTCTAACTTTTGCAACGATATTGCTTTTTTCAAGAGCCTCTAAATAGGCGTTGATAGACTGATCGTTTGCCTGTTGAAATATCCCATCATCTATTGGATTGTATTCAATTAAGTTTACTTTGCACGGTACATATTTACAAAATTTGACCAAAGCGTCAATCGACTTCTTATCATCATTGATTCCTTTCCAAACTACATATTCGTAGGTAACTTTACTTTTGGTTTTGCGGTACCAATATTCCAAACTTTCTCGCAAATCGGTCAATGGAAAATTCTTGGTAAACGGCATAATTTCGTTTCGAATTTCTTCTACTGCTGAATGTAAGGATACCGCTAGTTTAAATTTGACTTCATCATCGGCCATTTTTTTTATCATTTTCGGAATTCCCGAAGTGGAAACTGTTATGCGTTTGGGCGACATACCTAATCCTTCACTTGAAGTTATCATATCGATTGCTTTCATCACGTTTGGGTAATTCATTAACGGCTCACCCATTCCCATGAAAACAATATTAGACAAAGGTCGGTCAAAGTACAAACGACTCTCGTTATCTATGGCTGCAACTTGATCATAAATTTCACCGGGCTCTAAATTACGCATGCGCTTCAATCGAGCTGTCGCACAAAAATTACAATCTAAACTACATCCAACTTGAGAAGAAACACATGCTGTTGTTCGTGTTTCTGTTGGAATCAAAACCGATTCAACGATCAAATCATCGTGCAAACGAACTGCATTTTTTACCGTTCCATCTTCACTTCGCTGAAGTGTATCTACTTTAATGTGATTGATGACAAAATTAGCTTCTAGCATGGCACGGGTTTCTTTTGACACATTGGTCATATCTTCAAACGTATGTGCGCGTTTTTGCCACAACCATTCGTAGACTTGATTGCCGCGAAAAGCTTTATCTCCATTGGCAACAAAAAATTGACGCAATTGTTCTTTTGTGAGTGCGCGAATGTCTTTTTTATCGATTTGCATAGTGCAAAGTTAGGTTAAAATGTTAAATCGTTTAATTGTTAATTTGTATTTTTGTCAAAATTTGATTTCATCATGCACTTTATATCCGAAGACTTAGAAAATTACGTAACCAATCATTCACAAGCTGAACCTGAATTATTGGCGAAACTTAACAAAGAAACGCATCAAAAAATATTACAACCACGAATGTTAAGCGGTCATTTTCAGGGAAGGGTTTTGAGCATGATCTCTAAAATCATTTGTCCGATACACATTTTAGAAATTGGCACTTATACAGGCTATGCTGCTTTATGTTTGGCAGAAGGATTGGCCAAAAATGGAACCTTAGATACGATTGATATTGAAGAGGAATTGGTTGATTTTCAGAAAAAATATTTTGATGCTTCACCTTGGAAAGACCAAATTTTTCAACATTTAGGGAATGCAATTGATATCATTCCAACATTGAACAAAAAATTTGATTTGGTTTTTATCGACGCCGATAAAGAAAATTATGTGCATTATTTCCACTTAATTGTTCCCCTAATGAGCAAAGGAGGCATTATCTTATCTGACAATGTTTTATGGAGTGGAAAAGTATTGGAAGAAGTAAAACCAAATGATAAAAGCACTTCAGTATTATTAGAATACAATCAATTGCTAAATACAGACCCGAGAGTAGAAACGGTTTTACTACCCATTCGTGATGGATTAACCGTTAGTCGCGTGATTTAATCGTCTAAATCTAATATATCCTTTATAACACAACCAACCGGAAACGGCCCCAAAAAAATAACCGGTAACAATATCTCCAGGAAAGTGCAAGCCTAAATAAATTCTGCTGTATGCAAAAACCAGCGGAAAACAAAACAACAAATAGGAGTGCTTGTAGTAGGATCTGATAATTAAAAACACAAACATTGTGGAAGCCATGGAGTTGGCAGCGTGACCAGAAAAGAAACTAAATGATTTTCGTGTAACCACCGCTCTCATGATTCCTTTAAATTCAAGTAAATTACATGGTCGTAACCGTTCAAAAGTAGTTTTAAACAAATTGGTTATTTGATCGGTACAGGCAATCAAAACAGCAAGGAACAACAAAATAATTCCTAAGTTTTTCCAACCCATTTTTTTTTGAAGCAAATAGAAGACGGCCAAAAATAAGGGCGACCAATATACTTGTTTGGTAATAATTTTCCAAAAAGGATCAAAGGGCTGTGAACCTAACCCATTTAGGAAAAGAAACAGATTTCTATCAAGTTGAATTACGGTATCCCACATTAGGATTGTCTTTTAATGGGACCTGACAAATCTTCAAGGGTTTCTTTTACTACGTCGATCGGCTTTTGAAGTCCTAAATCAACAGATTCCAATGGATTTGACATTTGTGTTATACCCGTTTTTGCTTTATTTATTTCTTGAGAAATCCCTCCTGTAATAGAGTCGATATCCATACCATTGTCTTGTGCACTTTTTTGAATTTCGCTTTTGATTTCGTTTGTTGCATTTTTTAATTGCGCCATGGTTTTACCTAAAAAACGAGCAATATCTGGAATCTCTTTGGATCCAAAAAGCATTAATACTACAATTAAGATTAACATTAATTCGCCAATTCCATCAAACATAATCAACTATTTAAGAGTTACAAATTTACAAAGATTTAATTCGAATATTCAAATAGAAACAAAAAAAGACCATCCGGAGATAGTCTTTTGTTTCTTTATTTCTTTTCTAGTGTATCAAATTTTGATTCCGCTTCAGCCTTGGGCCAAAAATTATTGGTTACATCAATATCGGCTGTTTCCAACTTCGGATCCAATTGAATCTTAACTACTTTCTTTTCCGTTGCAAAAACTCTTTTAGCTGTGTTGTTATTTTTTCTCCAAATTTGAGCAGGGAAAACTTTGGTTTCACTAGAGCCATCTTCAAACTGAAGTTCAACAATAATTGGCATAATTAATCCTCCTGGTTTGTCAAATTCCACTTCGTAGAAGAATTTTGGCGACTTCAATGTTCCGATCTCTTCTGTCGTATAATTTTTATTCAAATAATCGGTTAAGGCTTGAACCTTAGAAGCATCAAAACCATTTTTCAATTCTGGCTTGAAATCAGTGGAAGCTTCTAATACCATTTTCAGCATGGATTGCCCTTCTCCAATTTTTCTTCCTCGTCTGTTAAACTGTTGTTGGGCTTCTTTAGGATCTTGTTCAATCACATAAAATTGTTTTACATCTTTAATTCCCATATCAGTATAATCTGTTGAGTAAAACCAACCCCTCCAAAACCAATCTAAGTCCACCGCTGATGCGTCTTCCATCGTTCTGAAAAAATCTTCAGGAGTAGGATGTTTAAATTTCCAACGATTCGCATAGGTTTTAAAAGCATGGTCGAATAATTCACGACCCATAATCGTTTCTCTTAAAATATTTAATCCTGTGGCTGGTTTTCCATATGCATTCGCTCCAAAATTATAAATACCCTCAGAATTTGACATGATCGGTTCTAAATATTGTTGATTTCCTTTCATGTATGGAACAATATTCTTAGCGGGACCGCGTGTAGCTGGAAAATTGGTATCAAATGAAATTTCTGTCAAATACTCTAAAAATGTATTCAAACCTTCATCCATCCATGACCATTGTCTTTCGTCTGAATTCACAATCATTGGGAAAAAATTATGGCCCACTTCATGTATAATTACGCCCAACATTCCATATTTTGTTCTATCACTTACAAATCCTTTCTCGTCTGGACGACCGTAGTTCCAACAAATCATTGGATATTCCATACCTTGATCTTCTGCAGAAACAGAAACCGCTTTAGGATAAGGATAATCAAAAGTATGATGCGAATAGGTTTTTAAAGTATGAGCCACTGCTTTTGTAGACAAATCGCCCCAAAGTGGATTTGCTTCTTTCGGATAAATTGAAATTGCCAATGGCTTGTTGGTTGGTAAATTAACGGCCATCGCATCAATAATGAATTTTCTGGATGTTGAAAATCCGAAATCACGAACATTTTGTGCTTTAAATCTCCAGGTTTTTTTCTGTTCCGAAAAACCTTTCTCAGCTTGCATTGCTTCTTCTTGCGTAACAATAACTACTGGTTTATCAAATGTAGTTTCGGCCAAAGCCCAACGCTTCATTTGTTCGGGAGTATATACTTCACTTTTGTTTTGAATTACGCCTGT
>NZ_JBILKB010000062.1:0-12244 GCF_044376915.1 Flavobacterium sp. | reverse complement strand
TGCATCAAAAGATAAATGTTCCGAATCAAATAACGTATTGAATATCCCACTTTGTATTAAATTACACGGTTGGTCTTGTACGATTTCATGGGGGGTAATGACAATCATCTCGTCCGCCATTTGAATGGCAAGGTCGATATCGTGTGTAGAATAGACAATTGTTTTGCCTGTTTCATGCGCTAATTTTTGTAATAATTTAAGCAAAGCAGCTTTGTGAACAAGATCCAAATGCGTGGTTGGCTCATCTAAAGCAATTATTGAAGTATCTTGCGATAAAGACCTGGTAATTAATGCTATTTGTAACTGACCATCACTGATCTCATCGTGCTTTTTTTCTTTTAAATGTGCAATTTCAGTACACGCAATAGCCGCTTCAATTTTTTCATGATCTTCGGAACTTAAGGTGCCCAGCCAATTGGTGTAAGGTTGTCTTCCAAGCGCAATAATTTCATAAACGGTTAAATTACTCGGAGGTAATTTATCAGTCAATACTATACTTAATTCTTTTGCTAAAGCTAACGGTTTGTAACTGTGTAGTGGTTTGTTGAGTAGGGTAATTTCACCTTGTAATGGCGGAATTATTCCGGTTAGTGTTTTTAATAAAGTTGACTTTCCGACACCATTTTCTCCAACCAATGCAAATAATTTTCCTTTTGAAAGAGCTAAATTAATGTCTTGAGCAATAACCTTGGTTTCCGATTTGGTTTTGTAACCAATGGAAAGTGCTTGGGTTTGTATGGTGTAATTTTGCTGACTCATGGTTAAAAACGTTTCTTTCGGACCAATAACCAGATGACTACGGGTGCTCCCATAACAGAAGTAATGGCGTTTATTGGTAAGGTAATATCATTTCCGGGAACTTGAGCAATAGTGTCGCAGCAAAGCATAACTATTGCGCCAAGCAAAAGCGTACTCCAGAACAATACAAAATGATTACTCGTTTGAAATACTAATTTTGCCATGTGAGGAACGGCTAAGCCTATAAAAGCAATGGGGCCGGCAAAAGCGGTGATACTACCGGCTAAAATGCTTGTGGCTATGATGATTAATATTCGGGTTTTTTTATAGTTGATTCCGATGCTTTGTGCGTATTTTTCACCCAATAATAATGCGTTTAAGGGTTTGATTACGAAGAAACTAATGCTAATTCCAACAATAACAAAAAGGGTCAATAGCGAAATCTCGTGCCAGGATAAATTTGAAATACTTCCCATAGACCAAAAAGTGAATTTTTGTAATTTTTCAGCTGACGTAAAATAAGACAATACGGATACAATAGCACTGGTAAAACTACCAAACATCAATCCAACGATTAATATTGCCATAGTATCTTTTAGTTGTTGAGAAACCAATAAAACAGCTAGTAAAACTAAGAAACTTCCTAAGCTTGAAGCCAATACTAAACCATAATTTGATAAAAAGAAGGAGGAAATCGATAGTGGTAAATATCCGGCACCAAGTATAATGAAAGCAACACCTAAGCTCGCACCCGAACTCAAACCTAGTACATAGGGTCCTGCTAAGGGGTTTCGAAATAAAGTTTGCATTAATAATCCACTCATTGAGAGTCCGATGCCAACTAATATAGCGGTAATCGCTTTGGGAATTCGAAAATTCCAAAGAATAATTTCCCAACTTTCCTTATTCATTTTTTGCGATAAAAGTCCGTTAACGACTTCTTTCAATGGAATTGACACCGAGCCTAAACTAATATTCAGCAAAAACAAAAATACCACTGCAAGCATCAAAAGAGTGAAAAGAAGGTTTTGTTTTTTGGTAAATTGCATGAAATGAATTTTTTGCTAAATTACGTTTTTTGGTTTTTTAATCACATAGGCACATAGAAATTTTAAAAATAAAGCGATGTGACTATATTTTCATTTTACTTCAACTTCTCAAAAAAAGTCAGCTGATGATTTGGTAGTACTTCAGGATGTAATATTTTCACAATATCTTTCAAAACTAAATCAGGTCGGTTTTGCGCTAATTCGTAATAAATAATGCCGCCTGTTTTGCCTTTTTTAGTACTAAAAGAATACGCATTTTTGTTTTTAACAGCTTTAAAATGAATATAATTCGGATTGTTGTCTAAAATTTCCTGAATTGAAGTAAATTGCCCTGGTCCAATCCAAAAATCGGCGTTTTGAGCCTTTTCTAAGACGCTCTCAAAAGATAAGGCTAAGCTTCCCGTTCCTCTGGTATCTTTCCATAAGTAATTACCATTAGCTTCTTTTAAAAAATAGGCGGCCCAACTATCGCCTTGTGGTAAAAACCATTGATCTTCATATATGGCTCCTGCAAAAATCGTGGGTTGTGATTTTGTTTTTTTTGCTAATGTCAAAACAGAATTGTATTCTTTTTCAATGGAAGTAAATAATTGGTCTGCTTTTTCATCTAAATCATACAAAGCACCAAAAAATTTAATCCATTCGGCTTTGCCTAAGGGTGTTTTCTCGGTCCAGTCGCCGTTATAAATGATTTTCTGACCGCTTTTTTCTAAATTTTTATACGTTTTAACATCTCCATCTACGCTAAATCCTACAATTACATCGGGGCATAAATCTAAAATAACTTCGGTATTTAAGCCTTGATTACTTCCTAAATCGCGAACTTTTCCAGCATCAATTATGGCTCTTGTTTTTACAGATGATATAAATCGAGTCGAAGGAAAACCAACCAATGTGTTTTCAACACCTAATGCTTCTAGGGCTGGAATGTGCGTAGTTGAGGTAGTGATTATTTTTTTTACGGGAACTTCAATGGCGTTGTATTGTTTTAAACTATCCGGGACGGAAACGCCTCTTTTGTGAAGTATATAAGTGTGTTTGTTTTTAGCGCCAGGATATGTATTAGATACTTTAACTATTGAAAAACCATTGTATTTTTCAATTGAAAACCCTTCTGCATACTGTATGCTATTTTTTATTGAAGTAGTTGTACTTCCAGAGTTTTCAGTATTCTTGCATTGGATAAAAACCAAAAACAATAGTATTAAGATAAATTTATAGCGCATGAAAAATCTTTTTTACAAAAGTAGTTTTTTATTTATTTGCCTCGTGATAAAAAGATTAAAAAGGAATTCTTTGTAAAACTTTTTGTAACAAAACCATTAGATTTGCCATAAAAAAAAATGAGAACAGATTCTTATGAGTTTATTTATGCCTTTGCTACTATTGTAATAGCTCATTTTGTGATTGGGTTTATTTGGTTGTGGCGAAAAATGAATAAAAAGAAATAGATTTTTTAATCTTGTTTCTTAGAAATTGACTAATTTTGTAATTGGATTTTGGTTGTTGTTTCTGATTTTTTCAAAACAACATTAAAAGGGAATTAGGTGTAAAACCTAAGCTGTACCCGCAACTGTAAGCTGTAAAGCTTGTTATTATCTACATTACCATTGTTCGCCTTGGCGAATGAGAAGGTTGATAACAAGACGCAAGCCAGGAGACCTGCCTTATTCATTGAGTAACAAACTTTCGGGAAAAAAAGTTTGAGTATGGGTAATTCTGTGCTTTTCTCCCCAATTTATTAAATTATTTATCAATTTAAAATGAACAAAAAGTTTATGGGCTTAAGTGTATTTGCACTTGCTACTGCTTTTTCGTACGCACAAGAATCAGATACCTTATCAGTAAAAAACCTTCAAGAAGTAGTGGTTTCGGACACCAAATTTGCACAGAGTAGGGAAAAATCGGGAAAAGTTATTGAAGTTATTACTGCAAAAGAATTAGATCAAAAAAAAGGACAAAGTTTAGCTAATGTATTACATCAAGTAGCAGGAGTTGAAATAAATGGTAATCAATCGTTTGGAGGTAAAAATTTAGGGTATTATATTCGTGGTGGACGCAATAGACAAACGGCTATTTATATTGATGGAATTCCTCTCACGGATGCTTCAGGCATTAATTTGGAATACGATTTGCGACTCATTTCAATCGATCAAATTGAGAAGATCGAGGTCATGAAAGGAGCCTCGAGTACGCTTTATGGATCTGGAGCTGCTACAGGTGTTATTAATATTACGTTAAAAAAATCGCCAAAAACTACATTTAATGGAAGCGCTTATACCACATTAGGCACTCAAAATACTGTAGCTACTTCAAGAACTAAAGCACAAGATATAAACCAAGGTTTTAAATTGAACGGATCGGGACATAAAGTATCTTATATGACATCATTAAATAGCAATGATACTAAAGGAATGTCAGAAGCAGCTGGAGATAACTTCGAGGAAGATTCATTTTCAAGGGTTAATGTGATGCAAAAATTTGGTTTTAAACCCAATGAAAACTTTAGTTTTGAAGTTTTTGGAACGTATGATCGTATTAAAAATACTTTTGATAATTCATTTGATGGGGTTGTTGCAAATTCAGACGATGTGAACAATGCAAATCTTTCAGAGCAAGTCAGAATTGGTTTTTTGCCAAAATATACCTACAAGAATGGTGAATTTGCAATCAATGCGGGAGCTTCAACTATTGGTAGAAAGGTGCAAATGACAAACACTTGGGCCAATACAATTGATAACTATAATTATACAGGACGTACCGTTTCAATGGATGCTTTCAACAAGTACTCTTTTACATCTTCTTTATTTATTGTTTTAGGAACCCAATATCAATATTTCGACATGATCCAAAAAGATCCTTATGCAATAGTGTCAAATGATCAAGCAAAATTTAATCTGATTGATCCCTATGCTACCCTAGTTTTTAATTCTGAACTTGGTTTAAATCTCAATCTAGGAGCTCGTTTGAATACCCACAGTGAATACGGTAATCAGGTAGTGTATAATATCAATCCAAGTTATGTTTTTGCAAATTTACCATTGAAAGTCATTGCATCAT
Source organism: Flavobacterium sp. (assembly GCF_044376915.1). GTDB lineage: Bacteria > Bacteroidota > Bacteroidia > Flavobacteriales > Flavobacteriaceae > Flavobacterium. The sequence goes on along the minus strand of NZ_JBILKB010000062.1, from coordinate 7,397 downwards.
ATAGTACGGCTTATATTACGCCAAGTTTATATCAATTGTACGGACCTTATGGTAATATTGCTTTAACTCCTGAAGAAAATGCTACAGCTGAATTTGGTTTTGAATCGCAATTATTGGATAAGAAGTTGACTATTAATACTGTTGGTTTTTATAGAGCTGAAGAAAATACGATTGGATTTTTCTATGATGCAGCTACTTTTGAATCCTATTATGTTACAAATATCGGAAGAAATACTGCAAAGGGATTAGAAACTACTATCCGTTATCATTTGTCCAAACAAATCACTTTTACAGGTAATTATACCTTAACTCAAGTGGATAAAATACTCAACCGTTTAATTCCTAAGAACAAGGCTAATTTAGAAGTAAATTACAATTTCAAGAGAGGCAATTTAGCGGGGCAGTATCAATTTGTTGATCAGCGAATAGACACTTATTATGATGCTAATGTTTGGGCTAAACAAACTACAAATTTATCGGCTTACCAACTTCTGAATACCACTTTTTCGTATGAGTTATTACCTAAAAGGCTTCAAGTTTTTACGGCGATAACTAATGTGATGAACGAATCGTTTCAGGAAGTTTTGGGTTATAATACGCGCGGTAGAAATTATAAATTAGGAGTCACCTTTTTATTTTAAGCAGTACTGAATTACTAGATAAAAGAAGGTTTTGGTTGTGAAATATCAAAACCTTTTTCTTTAATTGTAACAAATTTGAGTTATATTCGACTTAATTATAGGTCTTTTGTCTGCAGATAAACTTAAAATTTCACATATTAGATATAATTTTAACTAGTGCCCAGTTCTTTAAAAAAAAGGAATTAATTGGATTAAAATAAGTAGTGGTGTAGTAGAACGTTAAAGTTTTTACGAAACAATTTAATATTGGCATGGAAAATGTAGTTGGTATGAAAGCTTACAAAAATTAACATTTTAAAAATAAATCATGAAAAAAACAGTAGTAGTTATAGCATTTTTGTTAGGATCAACTCTTTCATTTGCACAAGGTGTGTTTGATAAATATGAAGATAATCCATCGGTTCAATCGTACATAGTAAACAAAACGATGTTTCAGATGATGAGTAAAGTTAAAGCTGATTCAAAAGACAAAGAAGTACAACAATATTTTAATTTACTAAAAAAATTAGATGATTTAAAAGTATTTACTACGGCAAGTGCAAAAGTAGGTATTGATATGAAAGCTACCGTAAATACATATCTAAAATCCAACCCTTTAGATGAATTAATGCGTGTTACCAATAACAATAGAAATGTAAGAATTTACACTAAACCAGGAGCTAATGAAAATATAGTTAAAGAACTATTAATGTTAATTGAAGGTGCAAATTTGAAAGATGCCGACACCATAGTTTTATCTTTAACAGGTAATTTTAGTTTGGACGAAATTTCAATGTTGACTGAAAAAATGAGGTTACCTGGTGGTGATGAATTGAAAAAAGCTTCAAAAAAGTAAGTATGTATAAATCGATATTCATACTGTTTGGTTTGTTTTTTCTAATCAATTGTGAAAATAAACCAACGTTACAAAAGTATTATGTAAAAAACACAGAATCGGATGATTTTGTTTCGGTGGATCTTGCGCCAAGTGTAATCAATACGGAAAATATAAAATTAACCCCAGATGAAAAGGCCGCTTTAGCAGCATTTGACAAAATGAATATTTTGGCCTATAAAACAGATTCAGCCCATACAGAAAAATTTGATAAAGAAATCAAGGAAGTAAAAACATTATTAAAAGAAGATAGTTACAAAGAGTTAATGAAAGTTGGTTCTGGTTCTGATGGAGCTGCTGTTTATTTTGTAGGCGATGAAGCCCATATCGATGAATTTGTAGTTTTGGCCAGCAAAAAAGAAAAAGGTTTTGCGGTAGTTCGCGTGTTAGGCAACGACATGAATCCAACCCATGTATTGAATATGCTGCAATTGCTCAAAAAGTCAGATTTACAATTGGAACAGCTCAAACCAATACAAAACATAATGAGAAAATAAAAAAAATCCCGCTAGCGGGATTTTTTTTATTTTTTATAATATTTTAAGGGAACAATCAGCATTCCAAAACATTCACCATGTTCTTTTCCAATGTGCTTGTGATGCATTTTATGAGCTCTTCTTACGGCTCTTGCATAACGGTTATCTGCATTTCTGAAGAATTTAAAGCGTTGGTGAATAAAAATATCGTGTACGAAAAAATACGCTATTCCATAGGCTAAAATTCCAAGACCAATTGCTATTCCGTAGATGAAAATATCGTATTTCCATAGCAGAAAACAACCAATACTTACAACCGCATAAAAAATAAAAAAAGCATCATTTCGTTCAAACCAAGAATCATGATCTTTTTTGTGGTGATCGGCATGTAATACCCACAAAAAACCGTGCATGATGTATTTATGACTAAACCATGCCATGAATTCCATAATAAAAAAGGTTGTGAAAAAAATTAAAATTTGTAACCACATAATTTGATTCTTTTTAAATAATGTTCAATTTATAATTTAAGTAACATTTGGCTAAAAGCCCTACTTTTTGATGATCGGGAACACGAATTCGTGTGTTTTTAATTTCCAGAGATGGTGTTTTGTTAAGTTTACTCAATAATTTTTTATAATAGATGTAGGCGGTGTAAACTCCAAATTTTGCTTCAATTGGTAATTTTTGAATGCCTTCAAAACCTGCGTCAAAATCGGCTTGAATTTCGGCAATGATTTGCTGTTTTGATGCTTCGTCCAAACAAGACAAGTCGGTATTTGGAAAATAAGTCCGACTCAAATCTTCAAAATCGGCTTTTAAATCTCTCAAAAAATTCACTTTTTGAAAAGCAGAACCCAATCGCATTGCACTGTTTTTTAAGGCTTCATATTTTGCAACATCGCCATTTACAAATACTTTTAAACACATTAAGCCTACTACATCGGCTGAACCATAAATATATTCGTTGTATTCTTCAACGGTTGTATATTTTGTTTTGACCAAATCTAACTTCATGCTTTTCATGAAAGCAGCAATCAACTCGTTAGGAATATTGTACTTGTGAACCGTGTGTTGGAACGAATTTAATATTGGATTCAAACTGATTTTTTGCGAAAGCGCTAACGCCAAATCGTTTTCAAATTGCGAAAATAGAACTTCTTTATCATACTCGTGAAAGGTGTCTACAATTTCATCAGCAAAGCGCACAAAACCATAAATATTATAAATATCCTGACGGATGGTAGGGGCTAACATTTTAACAGCGGTGGAAAAAGAAGTGCTATACGCCTTCGTAACTTTTACACTACAATCAAAGGAAACATGATCAAAAATCGACTTCATACTATTGATACTTTTCTATTAAATCGGAAACTAATTTTCCTGAAATTAATGCGGGAGGAACACCTGGTCCCGGAACAGTTAATTGGCCAGTAAAAAATAAATTGTTTACTTTTTTACTTCTCAATTTAGGTCTTAAAAAAGCAGTTTGCAACAGTGTGTTAGCCATACCGTACGCATTCCCTTTATACGAATTGTAATCATTAACAAAATCATTTACACAAAATGATTCTTTAAAGATAATATTATTTTTTACATTTTGATTGGTTAGCAGTTCAAAACGGTTAATTATTTTTTCAAAGTAACGCTCTCTTAGAGCAGGAGTGTCTTCTAATCCGGGTGCAATTGGGATTAAAAAGATACCGGCTTCTTTTCCTGCAGGTGCCGAATTTTCGTCGGTTTTAGAAGGGAAACTTGCATAAAACAATGGTTCTTCTGGCCATTTTGGATTGTCATATATGGCTTGTGCGTGCACATCAAAATCTACATCAAAAAAGAGTGAATGATGTTCTACATTTTTTATTTTTTTATCAAAACCAACATAAAATAAAAGTGAAGATGGTGCGAATGTTTTGGCATTCCAATATTTTTCGGAGTATTGGCGGTATTTTGGATCGAGTAGGGTTTCTGTGTGGTGATAATCGGCACCACTTACTACTACATCAGCTAAAATAGTTTCATTATTTACCAATAAACCGTTAGTTTTTCCGTTTACTATATTTATTTTTTCAATGGTAGCATTGGTGTGGATGGTTACGCCTAATTCTTTTGCTAAAGCTTCCATGGCTAAAATTACCGAGTACATTCCATTTTTTGGATGCCAAGTGCCCAATCCAAAATCAGCAAAATTCATGAAACTGTAAAAGGATGGTGTGTCACTAGGTTTTGCACCAAGAAATAAAACAGGAAATTCTAATATCTGAATGAGTTTGGTATTTTTGAATTTTTTCCGAACGTCTCTAGAAATGGTGCTGAAAAATTGGTTTACTTTTTTTGCAGTTTCAAGTGTAATTAACTCCAAAGGTGATTCTCCTGGGCGGTATACTAAATCTTTAATGGCAATGTTATAATTGCTTTGTGCTTCAGACATGAATTGTTCTAATTTTTTACCACTTCCTTTTTCTATGGATTCAAAGGTGGTAACAATTTCGGGCAAATTATCGGCAATGGTAACAAAATCAAGTTGGTCAAAGTATACTTGATAGGCCGGACTCAATTTGATTAATTCATAATAGTCAGATGGTTTTTTGTTGAAATCAGCAAAAAATCGTTCGAATACATCGGGCATCCAATACCAAGTTGGGCCTATATCAAAGGTGAATCCTTCTTTTTTAAGTTGTCGGGCTCTTCCGCCTATGGTTTCATTTTTTTCATAGACCACTACTGTATTACCCGCTTTTGCTAGATAGCAAGCTGCTGCTAAAGAAGAAAATCCGGATCCTATAATTGCTATTTTTTTTTGCACTTTACTGGGGGTTTATTTAAAATAGTTTGATGTTGTTGCTAGTTGAATTATAAGTATGTGGAACTAAGTTCTTCAATACTATTGTAAATGTGTATGTTATTATATTTGTTTTTATCAGATATTTGTTCTGTCATTCTTCCTAATATCAACATTTCATTATCGGTGTTTTTAATTAATTTATCGTGTATTTCATCGATATAATCAGCAATTATTTCTTGGTTGGGTTCTACCGTAAAATAACTCACAAAGGTTATTTTTTCAAAAGCATTCTTGAGGTCTAGTAAACTCTCGATTGGAATGCTTTCTCCCAAATATATTGTTTGATAACCATTTAGAAGAATTTCATAATTCAGATACATGATGCCCAATTCGTGAATTTCATTGGACGGTAAAAACAGTACAAAAACCTTTTCTTGTTTTGTTGGGGTTAAAGTTTGTACTTTTTCGGTATTGATTAATAATTTTTGTTTGATCAGATACGTAATAAAGTGTTCGTGTGCCGGTGAAATGGTATCGGTTTGCCACAAATAGCCTAATTCTTGCATTAGCGGAATAAACACCGAATAAAAAACATCTTTAAAGGTTTTCTCACTCAGTAATTTATTATAAGTGTTGAAGAATAATGTTTGGTCAAAGTTCATCATTGCAATTTTAAAGGTGCTAATTGCATGATTTTTTGCACTTTTTTCAGAAATAATATCGTTTGCCAGCTTGTTAAATTCTTCGGCGCTTAAAGTTGAAATTTTAGAAATTTTATAGCCATAATTGTGAAGTAATACGATACTTAATAACTTTTGTAAGTTTTTGATATCGTAGTAACGAATATTGGTTTCAGAGCGCATTGGCTCTAAAACATTGTATCTTTTTTCCCAAATACGTATCGTATGTGCTTTTATACCAGATAGATTTTCCAAATCTTTGATGCTAAACACATTTTTTACATTGTTCATCGTTTTGCTTTTTTTGTTAAACAAATGTAGTAAAAAAATAAACAAAAAAAAGGGTTGAGCGAAAAATCAATACAAATTATTTAAAAAACGCAGCAAAATAATAGTTAAGTGACCATGGAGGGATTTGAACCCTCACGCCCTTACGAGCACCACCCCCTCAAGATGGCGAGTCTACCGTTTCTCCACATGGCCAAAAAATAAAGACGTTGCGGTGCAACGTCTTGAAGAAATTTTTGTGACCTGGCTGGGATTCGAACCCAGGACCCCATCATTAAAAGTGATGTGCTCTACCAGCTGAGCTACCAAGTCGGTGCGTTCAAGAAATGTGTTTTTGTAGTGACCTGGCTGGGATTCGAACCCAGGACCCCATCATTAAAAGTGATGTGCTCTACCAGCTGAGCTACCAAGTCATTATTTTCTTGAATGCGGGTGCAAATATAGTAACATAAATTCGTTTTTCAATAGGTTTTTATTATAAATTTGTCTTTTTTTAAAATTAATTTATTAACTCCTTAATATATAAGGGATTATTTATATGATGAAAGTAGTTTTGGCAGGATATATGGGCAGTGGAAAGTCATCGATAGGTGTCTTATTGGCTTCAAAATTAGGAATTGCTTTTTTTGATTTGGACGCTGTTATTGAGGAAGAGGAGCAACTTTCGGTCAACGAAATATTTGCCAAAAAAGGGGAGTTATATTTTAGAAAAAAGGAACATAACGTTTTGCAAAACCTATTGCAAAACAAGGAATCTTTTGTGCTCAGTTTGGGTGGAGGAACACCTTGTTATTATGACAATCATGAAGTAATTGCCCAGTCAAATTGCACGTCCTATTATTTAAAAGGCTCGGCAGAAACATTGCGTAGCAACTTAATGGCTGATCGAGAAAAACGTCCCATTTTAGCCACTATTGATCCACTAGAATTGCCTGATTTTATCAATAAACATTTGTTTGATCGGTCCTACTATTACCACCAAATGAAGCATGTGGTGCCAATCGATGGAAAGACGATTGAAGCATTGACAGACGAATTGTATCAGTCCTTACGATAAATAGGCATACGATTCTTTTTCATCAAAAACTACTTGAATGTGTTCCTGTAAAGATGTGGAAAGAGATATTCCTTTAAAATCGGCTTTTACGGGGTATTTCTTGTGATTGCGATCGACCAAAACCGCCGTTTTAAATTTACTCAAGGTAACTTCTAAAAAATGTTTTACACCATAAATTAAGGTAGTCCCCGAATTTAATACATCGTCAATTAATACCAATCCTTTGTTTTCATATGATTCTTTTGGAATTGAAGTAACTACAGGCCCTTTTGGATCTTGTTTGTTAATTTTTACTTCACATAGCGTTACTTTAAGGTCGGAAATTTGACGAAGTTCCTCAGCTATTTTTTGGGCAAACACATAACCATTTGAAGCAATTCCGGCTAAAATCACTTCCTTTTCTGTACTAAAAGTTTCGTAGATTTGGTATGCGATTCTTTTGGTTTTGTGACGTATTTCGGTATCGGTTAAAATGATGTTTTTCATGGGTGGTGTTATTTTTTTTCAAAGATAAAAAAGAGTTCTCTATTTTGTCGCGGTTTTATAGAATTATATGCTCTTTCCATTGTTTTGATATGAAATTTCTCCAAAAATAA
>NZ_JBILKB010000121.1:0-3951 GCF_044376915.1 Flavobacterium sp. | reverse complement strand
ATAACGAATTGCCCAAGCTAACATTCCCACTAAAATAGTTTTCTTGAAACCATATTTAGTAAAAAATACAGGAATTAATAACAAAAATAAAGCTTCGGATATTTGACCAATAGCCATTTTACCTGTTGGATTTTCTAATCCTGCTTCAGTTAAGAATAGATTGGCATTTTGGTAATAAAAAGCCAATGGAATACAAATCAAAATAGAAGCAATAAAGAAAATTGCAAAGTTTTTGTCTTTCAATAATTTCAATGCATCCAATCCGATGATATCACCAATTTTAATTTTTTCATCAGAAACTTTAGGTGGAGTAGCTGGTAAAGTAAAACTAAAAAGTCCTAAAACTAAAGCAGCACCTCCAGCTAACAAAAAGGTATTTTTTAACATTCCTTGAGCCACATTTTCAGCAGCATCCCAATGGAAGATAAAACTAATAGATAAACCAGCTACAATCCATCCAATGGTACCCCAAACACGAATAGTTGAAAATTCTTTTTCAGGATCTTTCATTTGGTTAAAGGCAACTGAATTTACCAATGCCAATGTTGGCATGTACAAAATCATATAACTTAGAACATAGGTGTAAAAAATCCCAATATCATTAGATTGGTACATTTGGTACATTAAAAATGCCCCAACTAAATGCAATACTCCCAAGATTCTTTCAGCATTAAAATAACGGTCGGCAATCAAGCCAATAATAAATGGCGCAATTATAGCTCCCCAAGATTGTGTTGAAAAAATAGCCCCTACAATTGATCCCTCAGGATCTGAAAAATTAAACTTTAAAAAAGTTCCTAAAGTTACAAACCATGCTCCCCAGATAAAAAACTCTAGGAACATCATGCTTGATAATTTGATTTTATTGGTTGTATTCATAAAAATAATTGGGTTTGGTTAGTTAGTCTTGGGAATTATTTACAGCCTGTTGTAGTTTGCATGGTGTTCCATTCTTTGATCATGATATTGCGATACCACACGTGGTCACCATGATCTTGTAAGGCTATTTTACCTGTTTGAAAAGCTGCAAATCCAGGCCAAGAGGCAAATTTACTTCCAGCTACTAGTGCTTTAAATTTATCATCCCAAAGCATGGTTTCTACCACTTTTACTCCGTTCAATAGCATTTGTAACTTTCCGAATTTACAAACAATATCTACTGTATTCCATTCACCCACAGGTTTTACTGGTTCAGAAGTACTTTTGATTAAATCGTATAAATCTCCGGCTCTGTGTTTTTCGATTTTTCCATCAGGATGACCGTTATTATCTAAAACTTGCATCTCTAGACCAGTTTCGTAAGTGTTTTTGAATTTGGACAAGTCTTCATTAACATAAAATATGATACCACTATTTGCATTTGCAGCCACTTTCCATTCTAATTTTAAATGAAAATTTTCATACTCTTTATCAGTTACTAAATCGCCACCTTGACCATTCTTAGCAGCAGTTGGATCAAAATGTAATTCTCCATTTTCTACTTTCCAAGCAGATGTAGCTTTGTTTTTTCCATAGGTGTGCCACCCTGTGGTTGTAGTTCCATCAAATAAGGAAGTAAATCCCTTAGGTATAGCTGTTTGTGCGTTAGTTGTTTGCATCAAAATAGTTACTAGTGCTATTTTAAAAATATTCTTAATCATTTTAGTTTGAATTATAGTGTTAAATTTTTCCATCCTTCGCGGTAATCGCGTTTTACAAATTGATTGACTTCGTCAAAATTAGTAATGCGCATCGCATCATTATCCCATAATAATTTAGCTGAACGACCTGGGTAAACGTCTTCTCCTAACTCATCACGAACAATATCATAGCCTCTAATTGCTAAATTTGCCATTAATAAAGCTTCAGTTAACGGACCAGCAATTTCAAATCCAGAACTTACTTCTTGTTTACCATAGCCAGCAATAGCAGCTTCAACCCATTGTTTGTAATGGCCTTCCATTCCGTCTTTTACACGAGCATATTTCTGAGCTACTTGAATTTCTTCATTTCTGCTTAATGGTAACAATCTTGGATTTAATCCATAGGTATCGCACATCATTTTTCCTTTGGTACCAATAAATAAAGTACCATTTCCTCCGTCTCCAAAAATCTCATTTGGGCCTAATTCTTCAGGTCGAACAGGCTGGATACCACCGTCCATCCAGTGTACTTTAACATCACCTAATGTTTTATCAGTTTTAGGGAAGGTTAAGGTAACGTGACTTGAAGGTGGACAACTTTCTGGGAAATACCCACGTTTAAATTCGTCCACATAAACAGAACCCACACTACATTGAACGTCTTTAGCGTATTTTAAATTCAAAACACTAAATGGCGTTTCTAATAAGTGACATCCCATATCTCCTAGAGCACCAGTTCCATAATCCCACCAACCTCTCCAATTGAAAGGCACTAATTTGTCAACATAATTTTTGTAAGGAGCTGTTCCTAACCATAAATCCCAATCCAATTCTTTTGGTACAGGTTGGGCATTGGTTGACCAAGGAATACCTTGTGGCCAAACTGGTCGGTCTGTCCAAGCATATATAGTATGAACATCACCAATTAAACCCGCTTCATACCATTCTTTCATTGTTCGAGAGGCATCATTAGATGAACCTTGATTCCCCATTTGAGTAACTACTTTATATTTTTTAGCAGCTTGGGTTAAAATACGCGCTTCATAAATATCATGCGTCATCGGTTTTTGCACGTAAACGTGTTTACCCAATTGCATTGCCGCTAAACATTGAATAGCATGGTTATGATCTGGTGTCGAAACAGAAACTGCATCAAAATTTTTGTGCTCTTTGTCTAACATTTCACGCCAATCCTTGTAAAATTTAGCTTTTGGAAATGCATTCACACTGTTAGCCGCTCTTCGAGTGTCCACATCACATAAGAAACCAATATCGGCTTTTCCACTTTTATGAAACATCGCAATATCAGATTGGCCTTTTCCGCCTACACCAATTCCTGCAACTATTAGACGATCACTTGGTGCAACAAACCCTCTACCTAATACATGACGAGGTACAATCATAAAAGCTGCAGCAGCCATCGCAGATGTTTTTATAAAATCACGGCGATTATTTGTTGGTTTATTTTCTTCTTTTTTCATGGTTATTTTTTGTTAGTCAATACAAATACAATTAAGTATTATTTTTTCAAGCCTAAAATATATTTCGCCATTGATTTGGCATCCTCTTTTTTCAATGAAGAGTGAGCAGACATGGGCATTGTTCCCCATACACCAGCACCCCCTTTGATAATTTTACCTGCTAGATAGTCTACATTTTTATCGTTATTAGGATATTTTTTAGCAATTTCTACATAAGAAGGGCCAATCATTTTTTTATCCAACTTATGACAACCTATACAATCAGATTTGGCAATTAATCGTTCTCCATCATTAGATTGCTCTACAATAGCAGTTCTTTTGATGTATTTTTTGTCTGAATCTATTGTAGAAAAAGAAGCTAAAGTCAATACGGCTAGGCCAAGAAATAAAAAGTTACGTTTCATTTTTGTTTGTTTTTTATAATCCTAAATTTTTTCTATTCAATTGGGTGTTGGTTTCTACTGCAGCAAAATCATCAAACGCTTTATCAGTTACTTTAATAATGTGTTTTTTAATGAATTCAGCTCCTTCACGAGCGCCATCTTCTTGATTTTTGATACAGCATTCCCATTCCATTACTGCCCAACCTTTGTAATCGTATTGCGCTAATTTACTAAAAATGGTTTTGAAATCAATTTGTCCATCACCTGGCGAACGGTAGCGTCCTGCGCGGTTAGCCCAACTTTGGTATCCACCAAAAGTACCTTGTTTACCAGTTGGGTTAAATTCGGCATCCTTAACATGAAATGCTTTAATTCGTTCGTGATAAAAATCGATATACTGAATATAATCCAATTGTTGTAATACAAAATGAGATGGATCATATAACAAACAAGCTCTTGAATGAT
>NZ_JBILKB010000061.1:0-12322 GCF_044376915.1 Flavobacterium sp. | reverse complement strand
TCACTTCATCTAAGGTACTTTTAAACGACTCAACCAATTGTGTCGGCAATTTTCTAATAAACCCTACGGTGTCGCTTAAAAGAAACGGTAAATTCTTAATTACGGTTTTTCTAACGGTAGTATCAAGTGTGGCAAACAATTTATTTTCGACAAATACATCGCTTTTTCCCACGGCATTCATTAAGGTTGATTTGCCCACATTGGTATATCCCACTAAAGCCACACGAACCATAGCACCGCGATTGCTGCGTTGGGTAGCCATTTGCTTGTCAATTACTTTGATTTTGTCTTTCAGTAAGGAGATTCTATCACGGACAATTCGACGGTCGGTTTCAATTTCGGTTTCCCCCGGACCGCGCATACCGATACCTCCTTTTTGACGTTCCAAGTGGGTCCACATTCCGGTTAAACGAGGCAATAAATATTGGCATTGGGCTAATTCTACTTGTGTTCGGGCATATGATGTTTCGGCACGTTGCGCAAAAATATCCAAGATCAGATTGGTTCTATCCAATACTTTGCAATCCAATTCTTTGGTAATGTTTTTCGATTGGGAAGGCGTTAATTCGTCATCAAAAATTACGGTTTTTATATCGTTGTCTTTGATAAAATATTTGATTTCTTCCAATTTTCCTGTACCTACAAAGGTTTTCGGATTGGGTTTGTCCATTTTTTGGGAAAAGCGTTTGACCACTGTTCCGCCCGCAGTGAAGGTTAAGAACTCCAATTCGTCAAGATATTCGTTTAGTTTATCTTCACTTTGGTTTTGGGTTATTATTCCAACTATAATTGATTTTTCAAAGTCAATAACTTCTTTCTCTAACATAATCGTTCATTAAGAAAACAAAGGTACAAAATAGCAAGCATAAAAAAAGCGACTCCATAAAGCCGCTTTTGATGTATTAGAATTGCAATTAGTTAATTACAATATTATCTATTTGCATGGTAGTGGTTGCCCCACCTGAACCATTTCCCAAATATTCAAACACAAAAAATCCATTTCCTGTAATTCCTGCCGGGATGTTATAAACACCACTTGGAGTAAAATTAGTGGGATAGCCAGAAGGTAATCCAGGTGAAATTGTAAACCTAGAAGTTATATCTGTTAAAGTTGCGGTTGAGATTTGTGCACCAGGAGTATAGTTAGTAGTATAATACACTTTTAATACGTTTCCATTATGGAATCCTGCTTTACTTTCAAACGAGAAAGTATTTGCCGTTGTCATGTTAACTGGAACAATGAAAAGTGTGCGATTGGCCTCTGGTGTTCCTCCAAAAGAGGACATTTGGATGTATTTATTGCCGCCAAAAGTTTTTATTTGCCAATATCTACTACCTACAGCAGCGTCGTTAATGTATTTAGGGAATACTTGTTGGTTTGTTGTGTTGTATGAGGTAAACGGTTCGTTTAAGGTGGCATCATATACAAGCCCTGTACCCACTAATGGTGGGTATAAATCAATTGCCAAGCGATCTCCGCTTAAATTAACATCGTTTAAGGTTCGAATCATGAATTGGTAATCGCTATTGTATTTGGTCATTACCCCACGAATTTTCCCATTTTTAGAAGGCACTGCATTGGCAGCAAATGTTGCATATTCACTCACCCTAACAATCACTTTATTTCCAAATTGATCCGTAATTTCATGATTTGTGGCCCCACCTAAACTGTTCAATGAAGCATCATAATATTTTTTTCCAATGGAAGCATCGGTAAATTGTACGGCATCAAATTCAATTAACATGTTCAAGTATTGATCATTTTTAGCTTGCGTAATGGATAAATTTTTTACAATCGTGTTTTCGTCTACATCGACACATGATCGTAGGATTACATTTTTATATTCAACTCCAGAAATTCTACCCACCCCATTGTTAAAGGATGAACCAATAACAGTAGAACCATGTTGTTTGTTGAAATAACGGTCTTTGTCTAGTTTAATGGTTACTTTTCTACCCGGTTCAAACTCTGTATAAAGGTTGTAATTGTCTACAGGCATACTAAACCCTTTTAACCCATCTAAAGACATCATAGAGATGGATTTGTAAAAATTTCCGCCTTCATCACTTGAAGTAACATACGCTTCAATATAATCTACTACTGTTTCAGAGGTTGTATAAGGAACCGTTGTAGCTGTAGCAATATTTGTAATATTACTAACTTCCTTTGTTTTGGCTATCGTTTCACATTCGTCAGACAAGTTGGGAACCCCATAATCGTCACCATTTACGCAACTTGAAAAAGTTGCTAAAATTATCGTTGTTACTATTAATTTATATTTTTTCATAGGTATTAATTTTTAGTAATCTTAATATTATCTAACTGACAAGTAGTGGTAACACCAGACTTGCTACCAGTATATTTGAATGCAATACGAACGTTATTGTTATCATACGCACTAAGATCAATATTCCCACTGTTTACAAATACATCATCTACAGTTGGTCTAGTAAAAGTCAACGGAGTCCATGTAGCGGTTGCAATACCGGCAGTTGTTCCATCATAATTGGTAGACACAAAAGCCGTTAAAGGGTATCCATTAGAATATCTGGTTTTAGTTGCAAACGACAAGAGTTCACCAGAAGTTCTAGTTAAATCTATGGCTGGTGAAATTAACCAAGCCACATCATTAGTGCCTGTTGCTGAATAAAACGATGAAAATTCTGCGTAAATATTGTTGGTAAAAGTTCGTGCGTGCCACAAACGTGTTGCGGTTGCATTATAATTTACCCACCCGGTTAATGAAATGGGAACTTCATTTGACCCACTTCCTGTTGTGGTCGTTTCAAAGCCTTCATTAAAAGCGTATTCGTATACTGTAGGAATCACATAATCGTCATCTCCTACACAGCTTGTTAACGAACTTGAAACAAGTCCTAACAAGAATATTGTTTTTAAAAATTTTATTTTCATAACATAATTTTTTAGAAGTTGATGTAGAAGTTTACAAAAAATGTTCTCCCGTAGCCATAGAAATATTTTGAACCAAATGATGGCGTTCCATTTGCCTGATCGGCTTGTAGGTCTGGAAAAGTTGCTTTTCTAGATTGTTCAAATCCGCCCGTTCTATATTGGATATCAAACAAATTGTTTACAGAAGCAAAGAAACCAACGGTGTTTCTATTGGCTTTACTGATCCTCCAAGATTTTCCTCCAGTTAAATTAACTAGGGTAAACGCATCAAATTTTTCTTGTCTTAAGATAGCTTTTACCGATTCTGGAGTAGCACCAGCATAATTATCTCCAGTAGCACTGTCAATACTAAAATTATCAGTACGCAATATATTGGCAAAATCTAAATAACTATTGGCTAAATAATTAACATTGGCACCTACCCACCAGAAATTAGGGTCGCGGTATTCTAATCCAAGAGAGACTGCTGTTTGTGGCATTCCTGCTTGGTGATAGTTTTTGATGTAAACGGTTCCAAAATCAGTTAGCGAATTAGAGCCTGTTGCTGCTAATGCGTCGTCATTGGTTTTCAATTTGGCATTGTCTGAAAATATATATTGTCCGTAAGAAGCTGCTGCAGTAGCCTTAATGGTAGAAGTAATACTATATTCTAAACCAAGTTCTAACCCCATATTTTGTTTGTCAATCCCGGTTACAATTTCACTCACAAATGTATCTTCGTCTCCTCCTTCATCACTACCGATTCCTTCCCCATAAAAGAATGAAATTTCAGTAGCGTCTTGAATTTTCGAATAAAAACCCGTTAATCGCGCTTTGAATTTTGGAGCTCTTAAAATATAACTGGCATCGACACTAGTAATGTTTTCGCTTTGAATGTCTGGAGTAATTACATTATTTAATCGGGCATTCGAAAACGTATTTCTTAAACTAGGTGCTTTAGTTTGATACAATCCATTGAAATCAAAATAATTTCTTCCATTTAATTTGTAGGTTATACCTCCTTTAAATCCAAAGTTTTCAAAAGTGATGCTTTTTCCTTTACCAAAAGAATTATCAGCATAAATCCCGTTGCGATACAATCCTTCTCTTTGATATTCGGTTCTAGAGAAGTTTTGTGCCAAATAAAAATCAACTTTGTCGTAGGTAAATTTAAATTGTGTAAAACCATCAAAAGTTAAGGCGTGCAATAAATAGTTGTAGCCGTAGGTTTGGTTTTCACGAATTTGTCGGTTAGGATTATTCAAGTTGGACTGACTAGCATCACCTGTGTAAAAAGGATCAATATCTTGAAAATATTCTCCCCCCATTAAATCCAACAAGTTTTGGTGGTTGTGCGAGCGAAGTTTTCGCATATTTATACCAGCATTCAAAACAATATGATCCGATAAACTTGAGTTTAAAATTGAGTTTGCATTCCACAAATTATCATCCGTGCGGTCCTCATACAATACATAAACACTTCTTCCAGCAAAAGCACTGTTTTGGTTGGCAATATACATGGCATTCCAATCGATTTGACTGTTGGCTCTAAAGGTATTTCCAATGTTGGTTAATTGGTTTTGTGTATAACCTCCTAAATTACTAAAATAACTTGGTAAGTTTTTGTAGTACGTGGGGTCTGGGTTGTTACCCAATTGAAAATCCAATCTTGAATTTCCTATAGTTCCGGTTTGGAACGCAACATTGGTGTTTAAATTTGTCTTGTCTGATATCTTCCAATAATGAGACAACATTATCATAGGCTCTTCAACATCTTTATCTCTTGAATTTCTCTTTCTTCCGTCTTGCCACCCCCAATAAGAATTGTATTTTATACCCATTAAGTTGTTTACCTCGTTGGTATTTGGTGATGATTTTCCTCGGCTGTTTTGTGCATAAATAGCCGTTAGATTTAAACTGTGTTTTTCATTAAATTTTTTCTCAATACTTGCGAAAATTGAATTTGCTGCATAGTCGGTTCCTTCAAAGTATCCTTCTTGCGCCCATCTTCTAGAAGCAGATACCACATAGGCCCACCCATCTTTGTCCATTCCAGAAGCATAGGTTCCCATGGTTCTCCAACTGTAATTGGTGTTGGTTCCCGACATAGAGATTCGAGATCCTGGTCGGTAAAATGAAGCGCGAGTGTTAATTTCTTGTGTTCCTAATGCACTTCCAAATGTGTAGTCGGATGGCCCAGAACCCATTGTAAATTCTTGATTACGAGTAGCGTCATTTAAACCGCCCCAGTTGCTCCATTGTGGTCTACCGTCATATAGTTTATTCATTACAATACCATTGATCATGGTAACGCCATATTCGTTATCAAGACCCCTAATTCTAAAACGAGATTGCCCCCAATTAAATGCAGCAGCTTGCTGGTAGGTATCTCTAGTTGCTTGTAATAAGCCCGAAGTACTTTCCGATCCACTGTTGTCGTCTCCTAAATCGTTTTCTGTAATGGTAACCAAACTCAACTGTTGTTCCGTGGTAATATCCTCCTCTAACATAATAGTACCTAAGTCAATGGATTCTCCTGTCGAAGGCTCTAAAAGTAAGGTTTGTGTGTTGTATCCAGCAGTTTTAATTACCAATGCCTGTTCTCCCGGAGGTAATGTTTGAAAAACAAAGTTTCCCTCAACATCCGTTAACGCAGACTGGTTGTTGCTTTTAAGGACGGCCACAACGTTTTGTAATGGTTTTTGACTTTTAGCATCGATTACCTTTCCTTTTAAGGCCGGACTTTGTTGCGCAAACACAAAAACAGCTTGCAGCACTAGCAGCGTGCTCAATACAAGTTTTTTCATAAAAAATATTAAAAATTAATACTAATTTAATGTAAAGTCGTTCAAAACTAAACAGCCTACAAATGTATAAATTTTAATAATATTATCTACCTTTGACCTTGTTTTTTATAGTAAGCATAACCATAACATAACCTTTTGTATGAAAATAAAGCACTACATATCAGTATTTATTACTCTTTTATTCTTAAATAATGTATTTGCTCAAGAGAAAAAATTTAAAGTGCACACGGTTGCCTTTTATAATTTTGAGAACTTGTTTGACACCATTAACGATCCTGATACTTATGATGAAGAATACACACCATCGGAAGGCTGGACTTTAAAAAATTACAAAAAGAAATTAGACAATCTAAGCAGAGTTCTTATTGAATTAGGCACAAGTGACGCTCAAAAAAATGCGCCAGTAATCATTGGTGCGTGTGAAATTGAAAATAGAAGAGTATTAGAAGATTTAACCAAACATCCAACACTCATCAATAAAGGATATAAAGTGGTACATTTTGATTCCCCTGATAAGCGTGGAATCGACGTGGGATTCTTATACCAAGAAAAACACTTTCAACCTGTAAGTTACATAAATGTGCCTTTATATGTATACGAAACCGAAACAGAATCTGTTAAAAAAAGCAAGAAAGAAGAAGAGGAAACAGAAGAAAACGTAAATTATGATAAAAAAACCAAACGTATTTATACCCGAGACCAACTTTTAGTAACAGGCATGTTAGATGGGGAAGAAATCAATGTAATTGTAAATCACTGGCCTTCACGTTCAGGTGGTGAAAAAAGAAGTAGTCCGTATAGAGAAGCTGCAGGAAGATTGAATAGAAAAATTATGGATTCTATTCTTAAAATCAATCCCAAAGCAAAAATTATTACGATGGGTGATTTAAACGATGGTGCTTATAACAAAAGTGTAAAGGAAGGAATTGGCGCTAAACTTAAAAAAGAGGAACTAAAAAAACCAGCCGATATTTTCAATCCGTTTGAACAAATGGCAAAGGATGGTCATGCGTCATTGTTCTATAGAGATTCTGGCGATATTTTTGACCAAATTATGGTGAGTGAACAATTCATTTCTAAAGATAAAAACGATTATGCTTCCCTCAAATATTGGAAAGCAGGAATTTACAACAAACCCTTTCTCATCCAAAAAACAGGGCAATGGAAAGGATATCCTTTGCGAAACCAAAACGGTATTCCCGGATTTTCAGATCACTTTCCCGTGTACATTTATTTGGTTCAAGAAGTAAAGTAAATAAGGATTCAAAAGATAAAGGTTGGTTCGTAACAAAAAGTACAGCCAACCTTTTACTTTTTAGTACCTTTACCTTTTTAATTTACAACACAATGGCAACGGCAAAACCCTTCAACTTACAAAAGTGGATTCAGGAGAATAAAGACCACTTAAAGCCACCGGTGGGCAACAAAAATGTATATATCGATTCAGAAGATTACATTGTTATGGTTGTGGGCGGCCCCAATGCCCGAAAAGATTACCATTACAATGAAACCGAAGAATTGTTTTACCAACTTGAAGGTGAAATTACGGTTTTCATTCAAGAAGAAGGTCAAAAAAAAGCCATGAAACTTTCGGCTGGAGACATGTACTTGCATCCTGCAAAAGTACCCCATTCGCCCGCAAGATCGGAAGGCTCTGTTGGATTGGTTATCGAAAGAAAACGCGCCGGAAAAGGTTTTAAAGATGGCTTGTTGTGGTATTGCGACAATTGCAATCATAAATTACATGACGTTTACTTTGAATTACACGATATTGAAAAAGATTTTTTGCCCCATTTTCAAGAGTTCTATACTTCGGAAGAAAAAAGGACGTGTAAAAAGTGTGGTAATGTAATGGAAACCAATCCAAAGTATTCAAAATAACTGAAGGTGTTCCGTAACATTTGCGACGCAACATTTGAAATTTATTTTTTACCTTTGATAAAAATTTAACAAAAACCGAATAAAAAGTTATATAATGATATCTGAAGCAGCTATTCAATTTGGTATGCAAGACGCTTTGCAACAACTTGGCATTAAAGAAATTAACGAAGGAACTTCTACTGGAACCAAGTGGTTTTCGAATGGAAAAATTATCGAATCCTATTCACCTGCAACAGGTGATTTAATTGGAAAAGTAAAATCTTCGACCAAAGAAGATTATGAAACCGCCATGAAAGCTGCCGAAGAAGCGTTCAAAAATTGGCGATTGGTTCCGGCTCCAAAAAGAGGCGAAATCGTGCGTCAAATGGGAGACGAATTGCGCAAACACAAAGAAGCACTTGGGAAATTAGTGTCTTTTGAGATGGGTAAATCGTATCAAGAGGGATTGGGAGAAGTGCAAGAAATGATTGACATCTGTGATTTTGCAGTGGGGTTATCGCGTCAATTACACGGATTAACTATGCATTCAGAACGTCCAATGCACCGCATGTATGAGCAATGGCATCCGTTTGGAATTGTCGGTATCATATCAGCGTTCAACTTCCCAGTAGCGGTTTGGTCTTGGAACACCATGTTGGCTTGGATATGTGGCGATGTGTGTATTTGGAAACCAAGTTCAAAAACTCCTTTGTGTGGTGTAGCGTGTCAAAACATCATTCAAACCGTATTAGAAAGAAACAATTTACCAGAAGGCATCAGCTGTTTAGTAGTGGGTAACGAATCGGGGGATTTAATCAATAACGACAAACGTATTCCATTGGTATCGTTTACAGGTTCTACCAGAATTGGTCGTCACGTATCAAAAACGGTGGCAGAACGTTTTGGAAACACCATCCTAGAATTGGGCGGAAACAACGCAATTATCGTTTCTCAAGAAGCCGATTTATCTATGGTATTGGTAGGAGCGGTTTTTGGAGCGGTTGGAACAGCAGGTCAACGTTGTACGTCAACGCGAAGATTAATTGTGCACGAAAGTGTGTACGATAAAACCTTAGACGTTTTAGCCAAAGCATATGCGCAGTTAAAAATTGGAAACCCATTAGACGCTAACAATCACGTGGGACCACTTATCGATAAAGGTGCGGTACAAGATTACTTAAACGCGATTGAAAAAGCAAAAGCAGAAGGCGGAAGAGTAATTGTAGAAGGCGGAGTTTTAGAAGGAAAAGGATACGAAAGCGGTTGTTATGTAAAACCATGTATCATTGAAGCGAAAAACGAGTTTGAAATCGTGCAACACGAAACATTCGCGCCTGTTTTATACGTAATGAAATACAGCACAATCGAAGAAGCAATTGCGATGCAAAATGCGGTACCTCAAGGATTATCTTCTTCGATCTTTACCAACAACATGAGAGAAATGGAGTTATTCCTTTCGGCTGCGGGTTCTGATTGTGGAATTGCCAACGTAAACATTGGAACTTCTGGTGCTGAAATTGGTGGTGCTTTTGGTGGTGAAAAAGAAACTGGCGGTGGCCGTGAATCTGGTTCTGATGCCTGGAAAGCGTATATGAGAAGACAAACGAACACCATTAACTACGGAACAGCGTTACCGTTAGCACAAGGGATTAAGTTTGATTTTTAATTAAGGGATTAGCGAAAAGTAATAAGTGATTAGTTACTTTTTGGATATAGAAAAACCCTGCAAATTTTGCAGGGTTTTCAAGGAGATTTGAAAAAATTAATGAATTATATCATATGATTGTTACAATTTTATTTTTAGCTGCATTGATTTTAGCTGTAATTGTAGTAATAAAAAATACTACCTTAAAAAAAGGAAAAGATTTTTTAAGCATATATGATAATTTTTTTACATATAAATTTATAGGAATTGCTGCGCTTATAGTAATTTCTTTTATTATTTATTTGTATAAAACAAACCCATAACAAAGGTTTACACATGAACTCCGACAGCGCGGAATTGCATTCCGTGCCCACAAAAAAACCCCACAAGATCAAATTTGCGGGGTTTTTTGTTATCACATTGCCACATCGGCACATTGAAAATTACTTCGTTTTCTTCACGTACTGTGTTAAAATATAAATGTTTTGGTTTTCTACTCTGCCTTCAATTAGGTTGGCGTCGTCCCAAACGAGTTTAATGTTGTGCACTGCAGCGCCTCGTTTTGCGGTAAAAGTAGCGCCTTTTACATCTAAATCTTTAATCAACACCACCGAGTCGCCATCTAGTAAGGTGACACCGTTACTGTCTTTATGTACAATTTTATTTTCGTCTTCTTCTTCGCCTTCACCTGTTGCTTTTGCCCATTCTAAGGCTTCTTCGTCCAGATACATCATGTCCAACAAATCGGTATTTTTTAAACGCGCTAACATGCGCCAAGATACAATTTGAACCGGTAAATGTTCACTCCACATACTTTCCGACAAGCCTCTCCAGTCTTTTTCGTCGGTTGTTTCTGGGTTTTCAATTTGGTCTTTCAAGTGTTTTGCTAGCAACACACTATTTTCAACCGTTCTTTCATTGGTTGGCGGCAACACATACACCACTAAGTCATGTTCTGTTCCGCTAATTTCGCAAACTGAACCACTACGGTCTTTCAGTTTTCTTTCTATTACACTCATTTTGAATGGATTTTACGTACATAAATAATTTGGGACAAAGGTATAAATTGTAATAAGATGGCATAAAAAAAAGCAACTTTTTTAAGGAGCTGCTTTTGTATGAATATTAGGTGATTAATTTCTTCCTTTTTCATGGGGGTATAAATCGGGTAAAGCATCGCTTTGCCAAAATTCTTTAGTGTCTACATCCATAATCGTTAGTTTCCCTTTGAATGCTGCTCCGGTATCTACATTCCAAACACACGCTTTATTAACGGGTGCAGTCTCCTCAATTTTAGTCACGGGAGTGTGGCCAATATAAATTTCTTTGTAAAGTTTTAATCGATTTGGATACGTCAGCCCGTCTTTTGAAAGTTCGTTGTCCATAGCCAAAACCATTTCCCATAACGTTCTATCCCAATAGAATAAAGGGGTAAAAAATTCATGAGCAACCCCTCTTAGGTTTGTAAAACCAGCATGGATAAACAATCGGTTTTCATCGTCTAAATAATAATCTTGTAACGATTGTAAAAAGTGAATGTGTTTTTCTTTTGTTGTAAAATCAATGTTTTGGTATGCTAACGCCGAGGCTTCACCACCATGAGCAAACCACATTTTTTCATCAAAACCTTCCGGATCATTTTGCAACCATTTTAGCAATAAATCATCGTGATTTCCTTTAATAAATATGCAATTGTGGGTTTTTTCTAGGGCAATTAAAAAATCTAACACTGCAGGAGATTCACTCCATCCATCGACAAAGTCCCCTAAGAAAATCAAGGTATCATTTTTTGAAATATTAGCTCGTTCTAAAACCTGAACCAATGCTTTTAATCCGCCGTGTATATCGCCGATTACGTAAGTTTTTTCCTTCATCACCTCTATCGATCAAAAATAAGTAGTGCCATCATCAGTTGTCTTAAGGCACTTTATTACCCATGCTTTCCGTCCAAATCGCAAACCAATCTTGAGGGTCTAAAATTAAGGATTTGGCTTTCATTAATTGTTGGATTCTACTGACATTAATTGTTCCAGCAACGGGTAAAATAGTTGCAGGATGTTGTAAAATCCAAGCCAATAATATCAAATCGGAACCCACATGGTATTTTTCTACCAACTTAGAAAACAACAATTTCAATCGCTGTGTTTGTTCCGTGTTTTCTCTAAAAACCACTCCTAACGGATTCCATGCCATCGGTTGAATGTGGTGCAATTGCATATAATCTAAGCTGCCATCAACCATGGCTTCATGATTTGTGGCCGAAAACTGAATTTGATTGAAGGCAATTTCGGTTTTTTGGCGCAATAATTCGGTTTGCGAGGATGTAAAATTAGAGACACCAAACGAACGAATTTTACCGGTCACTTTTAATTGTTCCACCGCTTTAGCAATTTCATCGGCTTGCATTAAAGGGCTAGGGCGGTGCAAGAGCAAAACATCTAAATACTCGGTTTGAAGATTTTTCAATGAATTTTCTACCGACCAAATGATATAGTCTGATGTATATTCATAATGTTTAATTGTATTTTGTGGACGATTTTCAGACACATATTGAATCCCGCATTTTGAAATCAATTGGATTTTTTCGCGGTCAATTTTGGCATTAGCCCAAGCTTTTCCAAAACTGGCTTCGGTAGTATACCCCCCATAAATATCGGCATGATCAAAAGTAGTAATCCCGTTTTCAAAAAAAAGATGAATTAAGTGGTTCATTTCCTTAGTGTTGAGGTTTTTATCCCAAACCCCCCAATTCATTACTCCAGCAATAATAGGTGATAATTGTACAGCCATGGTCGATGTAATTTTTAAATATTTCTTAAAATTATAAAAATTGAATCATAAAAGAGGCATAAATTCCCCTTTTTTTATTGTTTTTTAACGCAATGTTAACAACGAATGAGTAAAAAAAATTACAATTTGCACCGTTAAAAATTGTTGATAATTTCAAAGTAATAAATACAACCTAAAAATGGAAGAAAATACATCGACCTTAGACATTAGAGCCATTAACGAAAAGATAGAACGTGAAAGTGCTTTTATTGACTTGCTTACCATGGAAATGAACAAAGTAATTGTAGGTCAAAAACACATGGTAGAACGATTATTGATTGGATTATT
>NZ_JBILKB010000060.1:0-12356 GCF_044376915.1 Flavobacterium sp. | reverse complement strand
AAAAATACCAAGATAAAATGGGTTATTTTCAAGCCGATATGAATTTTAAATTGGGTAACTTTCAAAAAGCCATCGAAGTAGGAGAAGCACAATTGCAAAAAGCAAAAGCGGATGAAAAAAGTGAATTGTCAAAAATAGTAGGGGAGAGTTATTTTAATCTTAAAAAATACGATCAAGCTTTACCTTATTTAGTAGCGTATAAAGGTAAAAAAGGAAAATGGACCAATACCGATTTTTACCAATTGGGGTATACCTATTACCAACAAAAAGATTTTGAAAATGCCATTGCCCAGTTCAATAAGATTATTCAAGGTAATGATGCTATTGCTCAAAATGCCTATTACCATTTGGCAGAAAGTTATTTAAATACACAAAAAAAGCAACAAGCATTAAACGCATTTAAAACCGCTTCTGAAATGCAGTTTGATCTAAAAATTCAAGAAGATGCGTATTTAAATTATGCTAAATTGAGTTATGAAATCGGTAATCCCTATCAATCGGTTCCAGAGGTTTTACTGGCTTATTTGGCAAAATATCCACAAAGTTCCTACAAACAAGAAATTAATTCGTTGTTGATCAGTTCTTATATTACTGCAAAAAATTATATTGAAGCACTGCAGTTACTAGAAAAAAACAGAGCGCCTGAAAATAAATTGGCCTATCAAAAAGTGGCTTTTTATCGGGGTTTAGAATTGTATACCGATGGTGATTACAAAGCTGCTTATGCGCTCTTTAAAAAAGCGATAACTGAAAATGCTGATGTGAAATTTTCGGCTCGAGCTACTTTTTGGAAAGGTGAAACGGAATATAATTTAGATCAATTTGAAGAAGCAAAGCTAACCTTTCAGCAGTTTTTAAATTTTAACGCTGCAAAGCAAACACCAGAATATCGAAATGCAAATTACAACTTGGCCTATTCTTATTTTAAGTTAAAAGCGTATGAAAGTGCCATACCTTATTTTGATGCGTTCATCAAATCAGCACCAATCGATAAAGTGCGCCTCACCGATGCTTATTTGCGTATGGCAGATTGTAATTTTATGGCGGCAAAATATTGGCCAGCAATGGATGCCTACAATAAAGTAATGGAGATGAAAAGTGTTGATGCTGATTATGCCGCTTTTCAGAAAGGTATTAGCTATGGTTTTGTCAATAAACCGGATCGGAAAATAGAGGATTTGGAAAAATTTATTGCCGCCTTTCCAACGTCTCAATATGCCGATGACGCTGTTTACGAATTAGGAAATACTTATATGGGACAAAATTTAATCGATAAAGCAGTTGTTACTTATGATAAGTTAATCAATAATTATACTTCCAGTTCCTATACGGCTAAGGCTATTTTAAAACAAGGATTAATCTACTACAATAGCAATAAAGAGACACAAGCCATAGATGCGTTTAAAAAAGTAGTGGCTGAATACCCAAATTCTCCTGAATCGTTGGAGGCAGTTGCTACGGCACGATTGATTTATGTTGATAATGGGAAAGTAAATGAATATGTCGATTGGGTTAAAACCCTTTCATTTATTGAAGTTTCTAATGCCGATTTGGATAACGACACCTATGAATCTGCCGAAAAACAATATTTGCAAAACAATGCCCAGCAAGCAATTTCAGGATTTACAAATTACATCAGTAGGTTTCCAAATGGATTACATGCCTTGAAAGCCAACTTTTATTTGGCGCAATTGTATTTTGCCGATAATCTAGAAAATAACGCCATCAAGCCCTACGAATTTGTCATTGCAAGCCCTAGAAATGAATTTACAGAACAAGCTCTAGCACGTTTGTGTCAAATCAATTTAAAAATTAAAAATTACGATGCGGCGCTCTTGGTTTTAAAGCGTTTAGAGATTGAAGCGGAGTTTCCTCAAAACACTACCTATGCACAATCCAATTTGATGAAAGCATTCTATGAAAAAGAAGATTATGTAAATGCAGTAATATATTCCGATAGAGTATTAAAAAATGATAAGATTGAAGATCGTATTAAAAGTGATGCCCAAATTATTGTAGCGCGTTCTGCTATGAAAAGCAATGACGAAGCCAAAGCAAAAGAAGCTTACGATAAGTTGAATAAAATTGCAAAAGGCGAACTAAAAGCGGAAGCGTTATATTTTGATGCTTATTTCAAGAATAAAGATGGAAAATATGAGGCGTCTAATAAAGTGGTAGAGCAAATTGCTGTCGATTATTCGGGTTATAAATATTATGGATCCAAAGCTTTAGTGGTTATGGCAAAAAATTATTTTATGTTGGGCGATAGTTTTCAAGCTACTGAAATCCTTCAAAGTGTTATGGATAATTTTGCATCCTTTGAAGATGTCTTAAGCGAGGCCCAAACCGAGTTAGAGCGCATCAAAAGTGAAGAAGCCAAACGAAACGAATCCATTACCAATTAATAATCTTTTAATTTTCCATGCTAAATGTTATTTAGCAGCTAAAAAATCAGGATATGAATAAATTCAAATTAAATATAACTCTTTTTGTTCTTTTTACAGCGGTTCAATTTTCAATGGCGCAAATAAAAGAAGGAACAATTGGTTCTGAAGTTGTAAACATTGTAAAACCTTATACACCTACAATTTCTGATGCTTTTAAAGTAAAAGAAACTCCGGTTTTACAAGACGAGGAGGAACAAAGAAAAGAAACAATACAGTATCGTATTTTTTCGTTTCCTGTCGTTTCAACCTTTGCACCTAGTAAAGGAAAAGCAGCGGCTGTGGACCCAACCAAAAAAGAAAAAATATATGACAATTATGCTACGCTTGGATTTGGAAATTATGGTACAGCAAACGCCGAATTATTCGTAACAAAAAGCATTAGTAACTCGTCTTATTTTGGTGCAATGCTCCGTCATTTGTCCTCTCAAGGGGGTATTAAGGATGCAGCTCTAGAAGACAAATATGCCACTACTAATGTAGATGTTACGTATGGAGTGCGGGAACGCAACCTAAGTTGGAACTTAGATTTGGGCTTTAAAAATCAAATGTTCAACTGGTATGGTTTACCTAATTATAGCCTTTTCACCGATGCAATTATCCAAAATATCGACTCAAAACAAAACTATAATACCATTGCTGTTGGTGGAAAAGTGAACTTGAAAAATAGTTTTTTTAAAGAAGCGACCACCCAATTCAAACATTTTTCGGATGCTTTTGGTTCAGCCGAAAAGCGTTTTTTTATAAAACCACAATTTGATTTTAAGGTATTGAATCAAAAAGTCAATACCGATTTTGTGTTTGATTATGTTGGTGGAGATTTTGAAAGACGTATTGATTTGATTAATTCTGCATATAACTATTCGTCACTTAATTTTGGCTTTAGTCCAAGTATTTACTATCAACAAGACGATTTATCAGTTGAAGTAGGTGCAAGTGTTTTTTATGCTGCTTTAAATAGAAATACCATTGGAATGCCTTTAAATAGAAACAGCATTTATATGTATCCTAATATTAAAGCTTCTTATAAATTAGTCGGAGATATATTAGTGGCTTATGCCGGAGCGGAAGGTGGTTTACAGCAAAACTCGTATGCAGATTTTGTCGAGGAAAATCCATTTGTTTCACCAACGCTTTTTGTAGCTCCAACCGATACAAAATATGATATTTATGCAGGTTTGAAAGGAAAATTAGCCAATACGGTAGCGTTTAATGCAAGCGCTTCCTTCGTGAATCAAGCAGACAAAGCCTTGTTTCAAAGTAATAAATTTGATGTAACAGCTACCAATACGGAAGGCTACGCGTATGGAAATTCGTTTCGAGTGGTTTATGATAATGTAAAATCAATGCGTTTGTTTGGGGAATTAAAAGCTGAGTTTTCAAAAAATATTTCTTTTGGAATTAATGGAACTTTTTTTGGTTACAGTACCGATGCTGAGGCTGAAGCATGGAATTTACCCCAATTAAAATTAGGATCTTCGCTAGCAGTTACAATTAATGAAAAATGGTATGCTGGTGCTCATGTGTTTTATGTTGGCGAAAGAAAAGACCTGATTTCTGTGCAAAGCGATGCTGACGTGTTTCCTCCAATTTTTTCCGATCAAATCTTAACGTTAAATGCTTATTTTGACATCAATGCACACGTGGGTTATAAATATAATTCACGACTATCGGCTTATCTTAAAGGGAATAACCTGGCCAATCAACAATATGAACGTTGGGCCAATTTTCCTGTACAAGGCATTCAAGTGGTGTTAGGAGCGAATTACAAGTTTGATTTCTAAAACTTCAATAGTTAAAAATCCAAGCACTTTGTTCCCTGTATCAATGTTGAATTTTCAATTTTGAACAGTGAATTTTGAAATTGAGAATAGCATTTTCATATGGTTTTAAAAACGTTTTACCTACTGTGAGTAAATTGTTAAACATGACATTCAAACAAAAAATAAAACAACAACATGTAGTGCTGCTGCAAGATAAAATCGATGTGTATCAAGATATGATTTCGGGTTTGTCTGAAGATGCACAAAACGATGCCAAAGGTTCGGCTGGCGATAAGCACGAAACGGCTTTGTCAATGATGCATTTAGAGCAAGAAAAAATTACACAAAAATTAAAAGAGGCAATAGCATTGCAGGGTATACTTGATCGAATTGATATTTCAAAATCAACTGCCACAATTGTGTTAGGTAGTTGCGTAAAAGTAAATGCGTTGCAATTGTTTATTAGTGCGGCGTTGCCAAAAATAACTATAGAAGGAATAACAGTTTTGTCGGTATCACCTCAGTCGCCATTGGGTAGTCAATTATTAGGTAAAAAACAAGGCGATATTGTCCTTGTAAATGAGACCTCTTTTACTATACATGAAGTAGTCTGATTTGGCTTTAATTAAGGTCAAATAAGCAATATTTTTTTGAATGCGTCAACTCGAACCAGTTGGCGTTTTTGTTTTTAACAAATGTTAATAACTTAATGGGTTTTTGCACTGATTTGTAGCTAAATTTTTTTCGGAATGGTTATATTTGTCTGTTATTTAAAAATCGAATATTTAAGAGATAATTATATGAGCGAAGAAGTTAAGAAAAACAATTATTCCGCAGACAGTATTCAGGCTTTAGAAGGAATGGAGCATGTAAGAATGCGTCCTTCCATGTATATTGGGGATACTGGGGTAAGAGGTTTGCATCATTTGGTGTATGAAGTAGTAGATAACTCTATTGATGAGGCTTTAGCGGGTCATTGTGATACAATTTATGTAGCTATAAACGAAGATAATTCCATTACGGTGGAAGATAATGGGCGTGGTATTCCTGTAGATTTACACAAGAAAGAAGGCGTTTCGGCTTTGGAAGTGGTAATGACGAAAATTGGCGCTGGAGGTAAATTCGATAAAGATTCTTATAAAGTTTCGGGTGGATTACACGGAGTAGGAGTATCTTGTGTGAACGCATTATCAGATCAATTAAAAGCCACGGTGTACCGTGAAGGAAAAATCTACGAGCAAGAATACGAAAGAGGTAAAGCATTGTATCCGGTAAAACAAATTGGAACTACCGATAAAAGAGGTACGATGGTTACGTTCAAACCCGATGCTTCTATTTTTACACAAACCTTAGAATATTCCTACGATACGTTAGCTTCTCGTTTGCGTGAATTGTCGTTCTTGAACAAAGGTATTACCATTACATTAACCGACAAACGTCATTTAGCAGAAGACGGAAGTCAGCCTGTTGAAACTTTCCACTCTAAAGAAGGTTTGAAAGAATTTGTTAAGTTTCTAGATGGAAATCGCGTACCAATTATTGGTCATGTCATCAGTATGGAGCATGAAAAAGGTGAAATTCCGGTTGAGGTGGCATTGATCTACAATGAAAGTTACACCGAAAATATTTTCTCCTATGTAAACAACATCAATACCCACGAAGGAGGAACGCATTTACAAGGTTTCCGAATGGGATTGACGCGTACGTTGAAGAAATATGCCGATTCTTCGGGATTGTTGGATAAGTTAAAATTTGAAATTTCCGGAGATGACTTCCGTGAAGGATTAACAGCTATTATTTCGGTTAAAGTTCAAGAACCTCAGTTTGAAGGACAAACCAAAACCAAATTAGGAAACAGAGAAGTAGTTTCTCCAGTTTCTCAAGCGGTTTCAGAAATGTTAGAAAATTATTTGGAGGAAAATCCAAATGATGCTAAGATCATCGTTCAAAAAGTAATCTTGGCTGCACAAGCCCGTCATGCTGCTAAAAAAGCACGTGAAATGGTCCAACGCAAAACCGTTATGGGTGGTGGTGGATTGCCAGGTAAATTATCGGATTGTTCTGAGCAAGATCCTGCAAGATGTGAAATTTTCCTTGTTGAGGGAGATTCGGCAGGTGGAACCGCAAAACAAGGACGTGATCGTGCTTTTCAAGCGATTTTGCCATTACGTGGTAAGATTTTGAATGTTGAAAAAGCAATGCAACACAAAGTATTTGAAAATGAAGAAATTCGAAATATTTTTACTGCGCTTGGTGTTACCGTGGGTACCGCTGAAGATAGTAAAGCCTTGAATTTAGAAAAATTACGGTACCATAAAGTGGTAATCATGTGTGATGCCGATGTCGATGGTTCTCACATTTCTACACTTATTTTGACATTCTTTTTCCGTTATATGAAAGAATTGATCGAGCAAGGTCACGTTTATATTGCAACACCTCCTTTATATATGGTTAAAAAAGGAAATAAAAAGGAATACGCTTGGAACGATGACCAACGTGATTTGGCCAATGAAAGAATGGGCGGTAGTGCAGGTATTCAACGTTATAAAGGTTTGGGAGAGATGAACGCTGAGCAATTGTGGGAGACTACAATGAATCCGGAATTCAGAACGTTACGCCAAGTTACCATAGATAGTTTAGCAGAAGCGGATCGTATCTTTTCAATGTTAATGGGGGATGAGGTTCCGCCACGTAGAGAATTTATCGAGAAGAATGCTGCATATGCAAAAATTGATGCCTAATATATAGATATCAATTTAGCATTATTTACTAAAAAAAATTGTTTGTTTTTGGTAAATTTGTGGAAAAATAAACGTTTAATATAATACAATTAATAATGAAAGTTACTATAGTAGGTGCGGGAAATGTAGGGGCAACATGTGCCGATGTTATTTCGTACAGAGGAATTGCGAGTGAAGTTGTTTTAGTGGATATCAAAGAAGGTTTTGCTGAAGGTAAGGCTATGGATATCATGCAATGTGCTACCACAACAGTATTCAATACTCAATTAAGTGGTACAACTGGTGATTATTCAAAAACAGCAGGAAGTGATGTCGTGGTTATTACTTCAGGGATTCCCAGAAAACCAGGGATGACCCGTGAAGAATTAATCGGAATCAATGCGGGTATTGTAAAATCAGTGGCAGACAATGTGTTATCACATTCACCAAATGCAATTATTGTAGTAGTGTCTAATCCAATGGATACCATGACCTATTTAACATTAAAAGCAACAGGATTACCTAAAAATAGAGTTATCGGAATGGGAGGAGCGTTAGACAGTTCTCGTTTTAAATACTTCTTATCGAAAGCATTAGATAAACCAGCTAATGATGTGCAAGGAATGGTTATCGGTGGGCATGGTGATACAACGATGATTCCATTAACGCGTTTAGCTTCTTACAATGGAGCGCCAGTTTCTAACTTTTTATCTCAAGATGTGTTAGATAAAGTAGCCGCTGATACTATGGTGGGTGGCGCTACTTTAACCGGTTTGTTGGGTACGTCTGCTTGGTATGCACCAGGAGCTTCTGTAGCTTATTTGGTAGATAGTATTTTAAACAATCAAAAACGAATGATTCCTTGTTCGGTATTATTAGAAGGTGAGTATGGTCAGCAAGATATTTGTATGGGTGTGCCTTGTATTATTGGACGCAATGGAATTGAGCAAATTGTAGATGTGCAATTGAATGAAGCTGAAAAAGCAGCTTTTGCAAAATCAGCAGACGCTGTAAGAGCAATGAACGCCGATTTAAAAGCGGTTTTGTAATTGCCTTCTAAATAGTTTAAAATGCCATCAATTTATTGATGGCATTTTTGTTTCATATAGCAACGTAAAGAGAATACAACAAGCTCTTTTTATAAAATAAATGACTCATTTTGAAGAGATATTTATATGATTAGAGAAAACTTATGAAAAAAGCGCATTTTAATCGAAAATAAAATTGCTTAATCCTATTGTAAATTATATATTTGTCCGTTTTTATAATATAGAATAAATAAATTTTAGAGTAATGCAGAATAGAGGACTTATTAAATTTTTCGCAATTATCTTTGCTTTGGTATGTGTATACCAGCTTTCTTTTACTTTTGTTGCTAGTGGTATCGAAAAAGATGCTAAAGCTTTTGCAAAAGGAGATTCAAAAAAAGAATTAGCTTATTTGGATTCCATTGGTAAAGTAGAGGTGTATCCTGTTTTAGGATATACATTCAATGAAGTTAGACAAAAACAGTTAAATAAAGGTCTTGACTTAGAAGGAGGAATTAATGTTATTCTTCAAATATCCGTTAAAGATGTATTGAAAGGATTGGCAAACGATTCAAAAAATGCTGCCTTCAATAAAGCCTTGGCGGATGCTAAGACTAATCAACAAGGAAATCAAGATTATATTGATGCCTTTTTTGTAGAGGCAAACAATGCCAATATCAATCTTGCAGCTGCTGATATTTTTGGTAACAGAAATTTAGAAGCAGAAATCAAAAACGGAATGTCCAATAAACAGCTTGAACCTATTGTAAAAAAGAAAGTTCAAGAGTCGGTTGAAAGTGCATTCAACGTATTAAGAAAACGTATCGACCAATTTGGGGTAACACAGCCTAATATCCAAATGTTAGGAAACTCTGGTAGAATTTTAGTAGAATTACCTGGCGCGAAAGATGTAGATCGTATCAAAAATTTATTACAAGGAACGGCTCAATTAGAGTTTTGGGAAACTTATAAATTAGATGAAGTTTCTGGTTTTGTAATGGCTGCCGATGAAGCACTAAAGAAAACAGAGATTGCAGTAAAAGCTGCCCCTGTAAAAAAAGCAGGTATCGATTCGTTGTTAACGGATAAAGCAGATACTGCTGCTGCAAAAACAAGTCCGTTTTTAGGGAAAATGGTTGGTCCGGGTCAACAAGGAATAGGTTTCTTTAATGTGAAAGATACGGCTGTAATCAACAGCTATTTAAAAAGAGCTGATATCAAAGCGTTATTGCCCGCAACTTTATCAAATATTCGTTTTGCTTGGGGTAAAGTGAATCCAAAAAATCCTGAGGCCACCGAATTATATGTGCTAAAAGGAACTAGAGATAATGTAGCGCCATTAAGTGGTGGAGTTATCGTTGACGCTAAAGATACTTTTGATCAATTTGGGAAACCCGCTGTGTCTATGCAAATGAATGCCAATGGCGCAAGATTATGGGAAAAAATAACGGGAGCTGTATCACAACAAGGCAATGCAATTGCTATTGTTTTAGATAATACGGTTTATTCTGCACCTGGTGTAAGTAAAGGAGCCATTACGGGAGGTCAATCTGAAATTTCTGGTAACTTTACATTAGAAGAAACTAAAGATTTAGCCAATGTATTAAGAGCCGGTAAATTGCCAGCTGCGGCAGAAATTATTCAATCGGCTGAAGTTGGACCGTCTTTGGGTCAAAAAGCTATTGATGCGGGAATCATTTCTTCATTGGTTGGATTTATTTTGGTGTGTTTATGGATGGTATTCTATTACGGTAGAGCCGGATGGTATGCAAACGCAGCCTTATTATTAAATGTATTATTCTTATTTGGTGTCATGGCAAGTTTTGGTTTTGTTTTGACATTACCAGGTATTGCAGGTATCGTATTAACATTGGGTACGGCAGTAGATGCTAACATCATTATTTATGAAAGAGCTAAGGAAGAATTGCGCGAGGGAAAATCATTAAGTGATATCGTTGATATTTCTTACGGATGGAAAGGAGCTATGCGTTCTATTGTTGATGCAAACGTTACACACATATTAACAGGTATTATCTTATTTGTGTTTGGAACAGGCCCTATTCAAGGTTTTGCCTTAACCTTATTGATTGGTATTTTTACCTCTTTATTTACCTCCATTTTTATTGCAAGAATTTTTATTGATAGAGATATTGCTAAAAATAGAGCGTTGACTTTCTCAACAGCTATCACTAAAAACTGGTTTACCGGTTTCAATTTTGATTTTATCAAAGTAAAAAAATGGACCTATTTATTCTCTTCAATTGTTGTAGTTGTGAGTTGTGTATCGTTCTTTGTTAATGGATTGGATGAAGGAGTTGATTTTGTTGGAGGTAGAACCTACCAAGTTAAATTTGAAAAACCAGTAGAATCAAATGTGGTTTCAGAAGAGCTTTCAAAAGAATTCGGATTGCCAGTAGAAGCTAAAGTTTTTGGTGATGCTGATCAGTTGAAAATTACTACAAAATACAAAATCAAAGAAGAAGGCATTGCTATCGATAAAGAAGTAAATGAAAAGTTATATAACGGACTTAAAAAATACTTTAATGAAGATCTTACTTACGAAAAATTCATCAACTTGTATGAAGGTAAAAAATTCGGAGTATTGTATGGATCTAAAGTAAGTCCTACTATTTCTGCGGATATCAAAACCAATTCATTTTGGGCAGTTATCGGTGCCATGTTAGTGGTTGCATTATACTTAGTAATTTCTTTTAGAAAATACGGATATTCTATTGGAGCTGTTGCTGCAGTAGCGCATGACGTTATCTTTGTATTGGGAGTGTATTCACTTTGCTACAAATTTATGCCATTCCACATGGAAATGGACCAACACTTTATCGCAGCTATCTTAACGGTTATCGGATATTCAATGAATGATACGGTAATTGTATTTGATAGAATTAGAGAGTTTATTGACGGAAAACGAAAAGGTACTTTCAAAGAAGTTGTAAATGCGTCTATTAATACAACGCTTTCTAGAACATTGAATACATCATTAACAATGATCATGGTATTGTTGATCATGTTTATTTTTGGTGGGGAATCAATTAGAGGATTTATCTTTGCAATGTTAATTGGTATCATTATCGGAACGTATTCTTCACTATTTATTGCTACTCCAGTATTAGTAGATTCAATGAAACAAAGTGATATCGATGAAATCGAAAAAAGACACGCATAAGTATAACATACATAGTAAAAAGCTGCTTTCATTGAAAGCAGCTTTTTTTTATACGATAATTTTCAGATTCACGTTATGTTGAATAGTGCTAAAGAAAATTACTTATGAAATTGAAATTCTTGTTTTTGTTTATAGTTGTGGGATTGCAATCTTGTAATACGAATGAAGTGTATAATAACTTCCAAAACGATTTTACAGACAACCGTTGGTCTTCAAATGACAGCAAAGTCTTTGAGTTTGAAAATGAAGATGCGGAGGGCTTATATATCCTTAAAATCCAATTGGTACACATATATGATTTTGAATTTGCGAAAATCCCAATAGAGGTAACAATTACTAGTCCAAGGGGACTAAAAGAAGTACGTTCAATAGATTTAGTAGTAAAAGATTCCATGGGGCTTGATATTGGCGATTGTACGGGTGATATTTGTGACGTTTATGCGCCAATCCAATCCCATGTAAAACTCCAAAAAGGAAAATACACAATAGAAGTGAAGAGTGGTTTTGAAGGTCCCTATTTGCCTAATATTTTAGGGGTAGGAGTGATCGTCGAAAAACTTCAACAATAAGCATAAAAAAAGCGGTTAGAATTTCTAACCGCTTTTTTTTATGCGTTACTTTCTTTGGCTTTTACAACAAAGTAAAATCCTATTATTATGAAGGGAATACTCAGCCATTGTCCGGTTGAAAGGGCATTGAAAATTGGGTATTGTTCAAAACCACCCTGACTCTCTTTTACAAATTCAACGACAAATCGAATGGACCAAAGTAAGATCAAGAACAAACCAAACAAATACCCTGCTTTATTTCTCGCTTCTGTTTTCCAATATAAGAACATCAAAATGAAGAAAACAAAAACGTAGCAAATGGCTTCATACAATTGTGCGGGATGTTTTGGGCTTACATTCGCTAATAAAGTAGCAAATTGCGGTTGGGTAGCAATGGCTTGATAAGCTTCCTGAGCCGAAGTGGTTTGAGTGAGTTGCATCGCTTCTCTTGGGCCATACTCATCGCGTAAAAATCGAATCCCCAAAGCGTTATCTGTTTTGATACCTACAATCTCAGAATTGAAAAAATTACCCAAACGAATAAATATAGCACCCAATGAAACCGGAATAACAATTCGGTCTAATATCCATAAAAACGAACGTTTGATGACGCGTTTTTGAATGTAAAACATAGTAAGTATTATAGCAATAGCCGCACCATGACTGGCTAAA
>NZ_JBILKB010000120.1:0-3997 GCF_044376915.1 Flavobacterium sp. | reverse complement strand
AAACCTTTTTTCATGTTTGCTTTTTTTAATTAAAAATTGGGATAAAAAAAGTCCTTTTCAGGACTTTGTACTTTAGAACCATAAACTCCATGGAATTCTACTCAGAATTAAAACCAAACCGATTCCGTAAAAAATAGCGATAGATTGGAATTTAGCTTCATTATTAGCTGCTTTTTTATGTTTAGACCAACCAATAGTAATCAACACAATAGCAATGATATTAATCAAAGGATGTTCTAGAGAAGTCAATCGATACGCTTCGTTTTTCATTTGACCAAAAACGGCTGATCCTAATGGTGATACAAAATACAATACCAATCCTACTAACAATTGAACATGAGTTCCTATTAAAGCAAACAAAGCAATTTTACGGTCTTTGGCGGTAAACTCTTTTTGAGAGGATTTACCAATAAAGGAATTTACTACTGCTACTACTAAAAGTAGAATGGCTAAATACGCCCAACCCGAATGAAATTTTTGAATGAAATAATACATATTTATATTTTTTGAAAATCAAATATAATAAAAAAACCCTTATTTCAATGAAATAAGGGTTTGATTTTAGTTTAAAAAGTCTAGTTAAAAGTATAACGTAAACCTGTTTGCACTTGCCATCTTGATGAATTTAAACCTACATCATCAACTTGGTTAATGTTGGCAGCAGTAACTGGGTTAAAACTAAATACTGGTCTAGCTCCTGCAGCAATAGTAGAACCTACTTGTGTTAGCAATGGAACTTGATCATTACTTACAAAATATCTTTTACCCCAATCTTTATTCAACATATTTGTAAAGTTAAAGATATCAGCAGTGAAAGACAATGTATGTTTCTTTTTACCCACTTTAATTGTAAAATCTTGAGCAAATTTCAAATCAATAATATGAGATGTTTTCAAACGGTCTCCATTACGTTCCGCATACTTCCCTCTTCTACTTCTTAAATAATCATTCCCTTCAACAAATGAATTAAATGCATCCCATTGTTGGTCTGGAGTTAATCCGTTAGCAGTTACAAATGTAATGTCAGCTTTGGTAGCAGGAACATAAATTAAAGCAGAGTTCGAGAAAGTATCTTGAGATATTCTTCCAGCATCATTATATACATAGCTAAATGGGGTTCCTTGAGCACCTTCGTAGAACAATCCTAAAGTAGTTTTTGTAAATTCATTCCATTTGAATGTTGCATTACCATTAGCGATGATTCTTCTACCTGGATCAAAATCAGAACGAGATAATACTAAGTTATTAGCTCCATTAACATTTTCAACGTTTCTCCACTGAGAACTATTTTGAGATGATGTAGCGTCCATTAATACGGTAGATTTACCATAAGAATAGGTTCCTGAAACATTAGCATCAATAAAATCAGATCTAAAGTTTTTAGTTAACGTAAACGATAAATTATGTGATTTACCTTCAGAAGTATTTGATCCTAAGTAAATTCCTAAATATCTTTGATCAACACGAGAGTTTCCATTAAAACGCGGACGTGTATCTGGACCTGTTAAATTAGAACTAGCAGCTCTTATGTTTAAATCTTCGTACAATACAGCACTAATATTATCATTATATATAATTTCAGATGACAATACAAAACCATAAGGTAATTTTTGATCTACTGCAAAACTAGCTTTAAAAACCTGCGGTAATTTAAAATCTTTTGCAAATAAATCGATATTACCCCCCGGTAAACCTGATCCAGGTCTTGGATACAAATTGGTGTTAGGTAATGGAGCTAGCTGACTTGCAACACTAGGATTAGGATTAAACACAGGCATATCTGCTGCAGAAGTAATTTGAATTGCTCCTTGTGATAAACCATTATTATTATAAGTACCACCTGGCCAAACTAGAGGTAATCTTGAAGTAAACACACCAGCACCCCCTCTAAATTGAGTAGTTTTTTTACCGTTCAAATCATAGTTGAAACCAACTCTTGGAGAGATATGTGCTTGAGTTCTGATAGCTTCACCAACTCTAGCCCCTTGCAAATCCTTTCCAGCTGCTGTCAATAAGCCAACTGTTCTGGTATTGAAATCATTATTTACTAAACCGTCTTCCCATACTGGAACGTCTACACGAACACCATATGAAACTTTAAGATTGTCATTAACTCTCATGTCGTTTTGGATGTATGCTCCAAATTGCATAGTTCCAAACTCAGCCGCTCCTTGAGAATCATCCCCTTCACCACCAATTAATGAGTAGTTTAATTGAAATCTATTTGGCTTAGCATTGTTTAAGAAATCATTTAAATTATTATAACGGTAAGAACCAAAATTATTTCCAAAGAAAACATTTCTAGAGTTAGAAAATTCATTGTGCGTACCAATTGTAAGCGTGTTTCTTCCAATATTGATTTCTAAATTATCCGTTATTGTTAATATTTTTTGTCTCAACAAGTTAGCAGTTGAAAAAGCCTCTGCACCAAAAAAGATACTTGGAGCAGCACCGTCAAAAATCTGAACAGTTGGGAACGGAGTTCCTGATGCATCTCTATCATCATTAACATCAGTATAAGCAACAACTAAATTATTAGAAAATTTATTTCCAAATTTAGAGCTCAACTCTAACGCAGTTGTATTTGTAGTAGATTCAAATAATTGACTACCATTTATAAAATTGATTGCTGTTACAGAAGAACGGTTTGGTGAGAAGTTTTCAGCTTTTACATAACTATGTCTCAAAGACAATTTATGATTATCGTTGATATTCCAGTCTAATTTTGTAGTTAACTTATCACTTACTAAAGTTCTTACATTATTTTCAAAAGAACCTGGATCGTAGCCATAAGAAGCCAACTTAGTTCTCAATTCTCCTAATCTATTTCTCGAGTCACCTGTATAAGTTGACAACTCAAAAGGTTGTGGAGTTTCGTTGTCTTGTCTTTCGTAGTTGATAAAATAAAATAATTTATCTTTTTTCAAAGCTCCACCAGCACGAATACCGTAAGTTTGGGCAGTAAAATCTGCTAATTTAGATCTTCTTGAAGTTCCTGCCAATGAAGGAGGTGTCATTCCAACTAAATTTTGATTTCTATTTAAAAAATAAGCAGAACCTTCAAATTCATTAGTTCCAGATCTAGTAATTGCACTAATTGCACCACCAGCAAATCCCGATAATTTAACATCAAAAGGAGAAACACTCACTTGAAATTGTTCAATTGCATCAATTGAGATAGGACTAACTCCTGTTTGACCACCATTTGTTCCGTTTGCAGCAAGACCAAAAACATCATTACTTACAGCTCCATCAATATAAATAGAGTTGAAACGGTTGTTTTGACCACCAATTGACAAGACGTCATCACCTCTCAACTGAGCTTGTGGAGTTAAACGTGCAAAATCAGAAATATTTCGTGATAAAGTAGGTAAAGCATTGATTTTTTTCGAATCAATAACTGTTTGAGCTCCGGTTCTTTTAGAGTTAAATGTATTATCTCTAGAACTTGTAACTACAACCTCTTTCAATTCATTTGACTCACTAACTAAAACCACTTTCAAAGTGTTTGATTCTCCTAACTGAAGGAAAGACCCATTATCTTGAAACGATTTAAATCCAACATAAGAAATTGTGATCTTGTAAGGACCACCTACTCTCATATTCGAAATTCTGAAACTACCGTCAAAATCAGTAGTTGATGTGTAACGAGTCCCAGAAGGGCCGTGAACAGCTAAAATGGTAGCACCAGGCAAAGACTGTTTGTCAGTGTCATATACGATACCATTAATCGAAGATGTTGTATTCCCTTGAGCAAACAAGCTACTTGAAGAACCCAACACAACTAAAAATAAAAATACTTTAAATAATTTTTTCATCGTTGTTTTGTTAATTAATTTTTGGCAAAATTATAACATTTTTAGCTTTGAACGTTAAGGCAACGTTAAAAAAAATGAACAATTTCATGTTTTTTTAAACAATTATTGATTTTAGTGCGATTGATGAGTGTAAAAAAATTTAATTTTCTAAGTTAAGCAGAAACAAGAAGATAGCATTT
>NZ_JBILKB010000130.1:0-3246 GCF_044376915.1 Flavobacterium sp. | reverse complement strand
TAGGCCAATTTGTTTTTTTATTTAAATATTATCTACTTATAATAGCTATCACAAAATAAATTGAATTCGTTGCTATTTTCCTTACAACCATCTTTCTAAACCAAAAAATGATATTGTTATAACTCTCTATTATCTTTTTTATAGCTAATGAATTTGATTTGACTTTGTTGGTAATTAAATGAACTGGGAAGTATTTAACTTTTAATTTATGATGATTTACATATACGTTTAATAAACGTTCGGACATAAAACCCAATACTCTTTCTTGATAGGGATTAGTTGAAATAGTAAGTTGTTGTTCTACGTTTTCAAGAATTGTAAACAACCAATTAGAATAGTTATCAGCCAATTCTTTGCTAGCAACAAACATATTGAAGGGAGAAAACGAATTGGTTTCAAACATTGTTTTTTTGAAAGAAGCTTCGTATTCAGGATATAACCTAATTAAAGTTTTTTCTAAAATATGAAAGTCTTTAGGCAAATGAGATAACGAATAATGACTAAATAAGGATCGTGTTTTAACTATTTTTTTGGGTAAAATAATGTCAAAACCCTCCAGATAATTATCATGAAAACAATAATTTTCAAAATAATTCAAAAAATAAGGTTCATTAATTTCAATTGTTTCAATTGAATTTTTTGTACCTGAAAAATCAAAAAAACGTCTATAATGGCAAAGTCCAATTGTGGTAACGTCGTTTAAATTTTTCCATGCCCAATATAATGCAGTTAGTTCGCAATAATTCTTATTTTTCGAACTTATGTTAATCCCTTTGTTATCAGTTTGGTAGGGAAGAATCGTCGTACTGTTTTCTTTTCCAACATGAATAGGTAGAAAAGAATTATCTGGTATATAATTAAATTCTTTGTGTGTACAAATTAGAATTGAAGTATTCATATTGATTATTTATTTAAGTAATCTTTACTTTTTTTTAATGCAGAAGCAATTATTTGGTGCATGTCATAGTATTTATATTCCGCTAATCTACCTCCAAAAATGACTTTAGTTTCTTTTTCAGATAAACTTTTGTATTGACTGTAAATGGCATTATTTCTAGAATCATTTATCGGATAATATGATTCTTTCCCTTGACTCCATTCGTCAGGATATTCATAAGTAATGATCGTTTTATTTTGAGTGCCAAATTCAAAATGTTTGTGCTCAATAATTCGAGTATATGGAATTTTACTATCGGTATAATTGATTACCGCATTTCCTTGAAAATTAGATTGATCCAAGGTTTTATTTTCAAATTTTAAACTTCGATATTCCAAGTTGCCAAATTGATAATTATAAAACTCATCAATTTTTCCCGTAAATACTATCTTGTCTGCTAGTTTAGTTAACTCCTCCCGTTGTGAAAAAAAATCAACTTGTAGTCTAACCTCAATTCCGTCTAATAATCCATCAATTAATTTGTTATAACCACCAATTGGAATTCCCTGATATCGATCATTAAAATAATTATTATCGTAGGTAAATCTTACCGGTAATCGTTTGATAATAAAAGTAGGAAGTTCAGTAGCTTTTCTCCCCCATTGTTTTTCGGTATAGCCTTTGATCAATTTTTCATAAATATCAGTTCCAACTAAGGATATGGCTTGTTCTTCAAGGTTTTTAGGTTCTTTAATACCTGATGCTATGACCTGTTCGGTAATTTTATTTTTTGCTTCTTCTGGAGTTTTAATACCCCACAATTGTTGAAACGTATTCATGTTGAAAGGTAGGTTGTACACTTCGTCTTTATAAAATGCAACAGGAGAGTTAGTATACCTGTTGAATTCAACAAACTGGTTGACATATTCCCAAATTTCTTTGTCATTCGTGTGAAAAATATGAGCACCATATTTGTGTACATTTATTCCATCTACTTGTTCACAATATACATTTCCACCTGGATGTTTTCTTTTGTCAATCACCAAACATTTTTTTCCCTTTCTCATTGCTTCGTGGGCAAAAACAGCTCCAAATAAACCAGATCCTACTATTAAATAATCGAATTGCGCCATTTTATATGAATATTAAATTTATAGTATTTAAAGTGTCATTAATTTATACACAAAATTATTCAGAATTAATTTTTAATTATAAATGATATTGTAAAGAAAGTTGTAATTGAAAATTCGTTTTATTATTAGGAATTTGCCATTGGTAATTTCTCACTACACTATGGGTAAATCGTCCATTGAAACCAAATTTCTTAATTTGCTTAAATACATACACATT
This sequence comes from Flavobacterium sp., assembly GCF_044376915.1. Classification (GTDB taxonomy): domain Bacteria; phylum Bacteroidota; class Bacteroidia; order Flavobacteriales; family Flavobacteriaceae; genus Flavobacterium. The sequence continues at coordinate 1,019 of NZ_JBILKB010000130.1, read as the reverse complement.
AAAGTTTAAATCTACCCATCTGCGATTGTATTCTCCAATAGAATAATCAGTATATACATCGTGAGAAAAATCGAGATTATGAGAATATCTTTCAATTTGTATTCCGAACACATCAGTTTTTTTCCATAAACTTAAATCTAAAGTTTGAGCATTACTTCCTGGACCAATACCAGCCCCTATTACTTGGCTCATATGAGTATAACCGTGTAGGACTGACCCATGTTGGTACCAAGCTCCTGCTGGTCTAGCAATTCGAGAAGCGCTTTGTTGAAGTAAGGTATTTTCAAAATTGAATTTAAGATATTTATTTAGCCCAGATTCTAAAGTAAATATTTTACCTAAACCAAAAGTATATGCTCTTGAATGTGATGGATCTTGGAGCAAATCCCATATATCTTGTTTATGATCGTTCCAACCATTTTCGAAATAAATTTCTGCTTTAGACTCTTTGAACACCCATCTTAAAAATAGTGAGGCTATTTGATCTCTATTTTTTCCATCTTCATCTGTAACATTCTTTTTTTGAAATGGAGAAATTACAGGGAAATAGTCAGCAAACCCTTTTCCTAAATCATTATTATATAGTTGAAATACTCTATTTAATCCAAGATACAAACCAGGAATCCATTTGGGTTGGTAGTTTAAGGTTAATCCAGATAAATAGCGCCATTCTTTGGATTTTTTTACTTTATAGTTTATACCATTAACCATATAAAATTCTGCTGGAATATCTAAGCCTGACTCAACAAGCCTACCAGAGATAAGTTGCCATTCAAAAGAACCTATTGGCGTGGAGATAGGTTTAACTGAATTAAAAGTAAAGTGAATAAACCCTGGTGCGTTATTACTCATTATTAGAGAATTATATTTTCCAGGTCCCCACCATAAGTTTTCATTTGATATCCCAAGATTCACTTTCCCGATTCTATAATTCAAAGAACTCTGTCCCCAAAATATTTTTTTATAGGGGCTAGAACCTAATCTGTCCGGAATGTCGTAAGTATTTAAATATCGGATAT
>NZ_JBILKB010000010.1:0-41078 GCF_044376915.1 Flavobacterium sp. | reverse complement strand
CCAACGATTACAGGTAACTTGGTTATTTGTGCTCAAGGCACTACTCAATTAACAGGAAGCGCAACTGCAGCTACGACAAGTCCTTGGACTTCTTCGACTCCGGGCGTTGCTACAGTAAGTTCAACAGGATTAGTAACAGGAGTAATTGCTGGTACTACTACTATAACATATACTAATTCTAATGGTTGTCAAATTTCTACAACAGTAACGGTCAATCCTAAACCGATAATTTCAAATAAAACGGCGACTATTTGTAGTGATGAATCTTTTACTATTATTCCATTAAATAATACTCCAACAGAAATTGTTCCAATTAATACAGTTTATACATGGGCAGTTTTAAATAATCCAGATGTTACAGGAGAATCAAGTGGTGGACCACAGTTATCTATAAGTCAATCACTAACTAATGATACAAATATTGTTCAATCAGTTATTTATACGGTTACACCAGTCTCAGGGGCATGTATCGGCAATACATTTACAATTACTGTAACAGTTAATCCTACACCAAAGGTTATTAACAAACAGTTTGAAACGTGCAGTGGAGAATCTTTTAGTTATTTACCAATCAATAATGCTCCAACAGAAATTGTACCTGTTGGAACGACATATTCATGGACTTATAGTGATAATCCAAATGTAGCAGGTGAAATAAATGGTACAAATCAAATGCAATTTGAACAGTTAAATTTAATAAATATTACAAACATTAATCAGATTGTTGTCTATACTGTAACAGCAACTTCTGGTTCTTGTTCAAGTACTTTTGAAATTGAATTGACTGTAAAACCAAAACCTTTTGTACCAAATCCATCAGGTTTAACAGATACAAGATGTAGTGGAGACACTTTTGTTATTGTTCCACAAAATGGAATTCCAACATCAGCGACAATAGTTCCTGCAGGTACAACTTACAGCTGGACATTTACTGATAATCCAAATGTTAGTGGAGAATCTATTGGATCTGGTCCAACAATTACTCAAGTATTAACAAACTTAACTAACGTTAATCAAAGTGTTCAGTATACAGTAACTCCTTTAAGTGGAACTTGTCAAGGTCTTCCATTTACAGTAGTATTTTGGGTAGAACCTAAACCATTTATACCTAATGTGATTGAAACTGTATGTGATGGTGGTTCATTTATACTGACACCAGTAAATGGTTTAGTACCAACAACGAATACAATTATACCAGATGTAACATTATATTCTTGGACAGTTACAGGAGGAAACGTTACAGGAATGACTACAGGAACTGATCAGCCATTTTTTGATAGTGGTATATTAGTTAATGATGATACTAGTGTTCAAACAGTAACTTATACAGTTACTCCAACCTACTATGTGACATCAAATCCTGGCATTCCAAGATGTATTGGAGATCCATTTACAATAACGGTATCTGTAAATCCAGGAGTTGAAGACAATGCTGATGTTACTAATATCGCATGTAGTTATAGTCCGCTATGTGGTGGTAGTATTGTTTTAAATCCAACAGGTATTGGACTATTTCAGTATAATTGGACTTATACAGGTACAGGAATTAATGCAATAACGAATCCAAGCTTACAAAATCAATATAACCTTTGTCCAGGGAACTATCAAGTTGAAATTACAGACGCGTTAAACTGTACTTATACGTTTAATTATGTGATTCAACCACCAACACCTATTGTAAGTACATTAGTAACGTTGCAAGATATTTCTTGTAATAATGTTAATGTTCCTCCGTGTGATGGGTATATAGAATTAGCAGTAAGTGGAGGTACGCCATTTACCACTCCAACTGCTTATACATTTGAATGGTATAAAGAAGGACCAACAGGTGTATATAATACAATAGTAGGGGTAGGAAGTCCAATATTAATGAATGCTTGTGTTGGAAATTATAAATTAAAGGTAATTGATGCAAATGGTTGTATACATTGGTCAAATGTTTATCAAATTCAAAATCAGTTTACATTAATTAATTTGGTAGAAAATATTTCTAATTACAATGGTTTTGAAATATCCTGTTTTGGAGGAAATAACGGTTATATCCATAATACAATTTCAGGGGGTTCTGGTACCTATAATTATACATTATTGAATCAAACTACAGGTGTTTGGATAGTAGGACCAAGTCCAACTCAATTGCCATCAGGATCAACAATTTTAAATTTTGATAATCTTGTATCAGGATCATATCAATTAACCATTAGTGATCCTTTTTGTCCAACAAGTATAGTTAGAAATTACGTTTTAGATCAACCTACTTTACTTCAGGCAAACTTTACATTGATTTCTCCAATTCAATGTTTTAATGGAACTGCTACTTATAATATTACTGCTACCGGTGGTGTTCCTGATTACACGGGCGATGGGATACATACTTTAGGAGTTGGTACATGGCCAATTACTGTTACCGATATTAATGGATGTGAGGCTGTGGTTACTATTACTGTTGTAGGACCTCAAGAACTTCAGGCTCAAGCTGTAGTTTCCTCACCAATTTTATGTTTTGGTGGTACAGCTAGTGTTACAATTACTGCTTCTGGTGGAACAGGAATTTTAACGTGTAATGGCGTTAGTTTTAATAGTGGTCAAAGTATTATTTTTACAGGTGTTCCAGTGGGACCAAATACTTATACTATTACAGACGCAAATGGATGTACTAAACAAGTAACTGTTACGGTTACTCAGCCAAGTCAATTAACTTATACAATTGATAATGTTCAAAATCCGAATTGTGATCCTGATCGTTCGTATTCAAATGGATCAATTTGTATTACAATTAGTGGTGGAACAAATCCAACTCCGGTAGGAACAGGATGGGTAAATATTGGAGGTAATAAATGGTGTTTGAATAATCTTTCGGCTGGAAATTATACTATTAATGTTACTGATATTAATAACTGTACCTCTTCGGGTGCTCAAGTAATTACATTAACTAGACCAGCTCCATTACAAGCCTTTGTAAATAACAATATTCAAGTAAATTGTGCTACTGCAACGGTTACACAAAACAACTATGTGTTTGCAAGTGGTGGAACAGGAAATTATACATTTAGTTGGTCAGGAGGAAATGCATGTAATCCTGCTAACCCTCAATGTATGACCACGACGCAAAATGGAAACTATATTGCCTATATAAATGATTCAGAAGGTATTGCAAATGGTTGCCCACCCATAGAAGTCCCATTTAATGTTAATTTAATTCAAATTGGAGAGGCATCATTTACATATGATTCATATGCATTTGCAAATTGTAATGGATTAGCCATAAATGATCCTATTCAATTTACAAACACCTCTACAGGTAATTATTCTTCAATTAGTTGGACGATAAATGGACAGGCCATATCAAGCCAAGAATCATTTGTTTATTCTTTTGATGAGGAGGGTGATTATACTGTAACTCTTACTGTAAATTATACCATTGCAGGTGTAACATGTACGTATACAACTACAGAAACCATAAAAATCACAAAAGGCTATGATATTATTATACCAAATGCATTTACACCAAATGGAGATGGAATTAACGATACAATCAGACCTTTATTTAAATGTATTGATAAAATGGAAATGAGTATTTATGATACTTGGGGTTCATTGTTGTATTTTGAAGAAGGCTTGTCATTATTAGGTTGGGATGGTACAATCGATGGAAAACAAGCTGAAAATGGAAACTATATTATTGTAGTTAGAGCAACTACATTTGCTGGTAAAGAATTATTTATTAATGGACCAGTTACACTGATCAAATAATTATGAAAATGAAAATTATTAAAATAGCTGTCGTATTGTTTTTTGTGAATAATGTGTATTCACAAGATCCTATTTTTACTCAGTTTTTTATGGTACCTGAAACCTTAAATGCTGGATTTACGGGTGCAAAAGCATCTACAAATGCTGGAATTATTCATAGAACGCAATGGCCTGGTATTGATTTTAGTATCAATACCCAATATGCCTATATTAATAATTGGTTTGAAGAAATTAATAGTGGTTTAGGAATTTCTATATTGAATCATAAAGAAACCAAAACAAGATATAATTTTACACAAGCCAATATCAATTATTGTTATGCTATTCAATTAAATGATGAATGGTATTTTAGGCCAAATATATCATTAGGATTTGGTACTAAGGATTTTGGCTTTAATAACTTATTACTTGAAGATCAGGTTAATATTTTTGATGGTATTATCAATACAACAAGTATTGATCCAATTCAATTGAACGAGCAGCTTAATTTTTTTGATTTTAATGCAGGTTTATTATTTAATAATGAAAATTCGTGGTTTGGACTTAGTTTAAGACATTTGAATCGCCCAAGTATTTCATTAGAATATCAAGGGAATAATGCTCTTGATATTTTCCTATCAGCTCACGCGGCCTATCAAATTCCGCTTAACGGATACTATAGAGACTACGATGAAGAAGGTTTGTATTTTCTTGGTAATTTTATGATGCAGGGACCTTATAATAGATTAGATGTTGGATCTCAATATGTATTTGATAAATTTTCATTTGCCCTATTAGCGGCAACAAATCCTATGAAAGCAGATCCCCAAAGTCATTTTTTAACATCAATAAATGCAAATGTTGGATTCAAATGGGAAGGTTGGAAATTTGGTTATTCATATGATTTTAATATGAGTAGAATTGGATCTACCGGAGGAGTATATGAAATTTCAATTTCTTTTGATTTTGGAAATACAAAAGACTGTTTTGGATGTCCAACGTATTATTAGAATTTACTTTTTTCAAATGATCATTATTTCAATAATAAATTTATTAAGAATTCAGTTAATTTAGTATTCTTTATTTATGTTTTTGATTTTTGTTCATTGAGCATTTGATTTAATAAAGATTATAATAAAAGTCAAAAATAGTAGAACTTTTTTCATGAGTTCAAAATAAAAAGTTAATTGTTATTTTCATTAGATTAATATATGAACAGAATTAAATATTCTAATTTAATAATTTAAATTTTTCTATTTGCTGGGATAGCATCTTTAAGTTGTGATTAGCGAATTATTAGTTATACTAGTTAATTCTTTCAGTTCTTTTGATCTAGGTTTGGAGCTATTTATTCTCTGTAAAAATATTTTTGTAAACAAGCGGTTTTTTGTTTTTGATAACTTTTATAATCTCCTCAGTCGTTTTCGTATATAAATCTTTTAAAATTTGCGGCTCTTTTACTTTACAATTATACATCCAGTAGAAAAGCCATCCAATTAATTCTCGGTTGATCCCAGAAGTTATCTCCATTTCAATAATATTCCCTTTTTTTCTAAATTTTTGTGATTGATGCCAAAAATGTTCTTTGATAAAATTTCCAGTTATCGAGGTAAATTCAATTACTATCTTATAAACATTATTGTCAAAGTTCTTAGTTATACCAAAGCGTTTAATCATCTCTTCTTCATATATTATTAAATGATCTTTTTTTTCAAAGACTTCTGTAAATTCTGTAAAAGATATATCTTTTAATTGTGAGATATCGAAGATTTGATATGTTTGTTTTTTTGTGTTATATCCACCAATATAGTATGAACCTCTATGTTTGATAATTTTTAAAGGCATGAACAAAATGTTTGTTGAATCAAAATTATAATTATCACCAGTAATATCATTTTTTAATTTTTTAATTTTTATAATTTGATTATTGGAAATAGCATTTCCAATAATTTTTAAGTTAGGTTTAATTTTATCAGAATCAATTATTTCAAAAAAATTTGATTTATCAATATAAAAATATTCATTGTCTTCATTTTTTATTGATTCTTTAGTTGAAATGATATAAAATATGATGATTTTTTCACTAGTCCTTTTTTTAATCAGTTTTTCGCTTGCTTTTATTAATATAGGTAATTCTTTAACATCTCTTTGAATCTGTCTGATGCCCAGATCAATATTCCATGAGTATAAAAATTTTTTAATATCATTATAACTTCCTTTATTTTGTTTTAAATAATTATAAATTAATTCAATTCTTTTAAGTTGTTGCATGTTTTTTTAACGACAATATACGACGTTTTTGATTACAATTAAAAAAATACATTCAATTTTTAGTAATTTTGTTGATTAATAATAAAATTTATTACTATGAAAAAAAATATTATACCTTTTGCGGTTTTGTTTTTAACTCTAATTACTAATATTTCATGTGGAACAAAAAAAGTTTCTGCAAATAGTGATGCAAAAGAAGTTGTACTTCCAATAACAAATTTTCAATCTGACAAATTATTTTTGAGATCGATTTCTAGTGGGAAAAGCCCAAATATGTCATTTGCAAAAGAATTAGCTTATAAAAATGCGACTAATGATATAGCAAAAACTATTGAAATCAAAGTTAAATCTTTTATGGAGGATTATGCGAGACAGTCGGATATAGAAAATTCAACGGATTATAAGGCTGAAACTGAGCGTATGGCGACATATTCATCTAATCAATCTTTAAAAAATGTAAAAATTATTAAAGAGAAAATTTTTCAAAATCCAGACAATACCTATACTTATTGGCTTGGAGTAGAATTGTATAAAGAAGATATTTTCAATTCAGTAAAAAATTCTATATCAGATTCAAAAATCAAAGCACTTCATTCAGAAAAAGTTGAGTTTCGAGATACATTCAATAAAAATTTCGAATAACTAACACATGAAGAAGTTTATTTTATCATTAGTTTCATTACTACTTTTTTATTCTTGTGGTGTTTTTAAGAAAAGTGCTATTATTCAGCCTAAATGGGTTAATGAATCTTATAGAGCTCAATTTTTTCCTGACGATGAATATTATATTTATTTTGAAGAGAAAAATATTAAGGAATTTACTTCTCAGTCAACAAAAGACATCAAATTAGAGTTTGGCAGGGAGTTAAAAAATCAGTTAGTAAAGCAAATAGTTGAAAAAATTTCTTTTTCTACAACTTCTTCAGAACTACAAACTGAAAATAATAAAATAGATTATATTTCCTCTGTACTTCGTGAGTCTTCACAAACAGCAACTGCAACCTTAATTGGATCAAGGGAAGAATATTACATTGATAATAAAATGAATTCAATTTCAGCCATTATTTATGTTAAAAAATCAATTTTGGCAAAGGGTTACAGTTCTATTTTAAATTCTAAAATAGAACTACTTAAGGGGAAAATTGATCAATATATTAAGTATGATTCATCAGAAGAAAATTCACCGCTTAATTCAATTAATTTGGAGCTTATTTCTATACAGAATGAGATGGAAATATATGCAATATTAGTAGAAAATAAAGACTCTGAATTAATTAATAAGTACAATAATATGTACGAATCATATAGGGTGTTAAATTCTAAATTTGGAAATGATGCCAATAAAATTGAAAGTTTAATTAATCAAGCAGATGAATTGTATTTGGCTCAGGCTGGTTTTGAGAGTATTTTAGCAAAATTAAATGAAGCATTATTATATGATGCAACTAATGCTAAAGTTATTAATAAGAAAAATGAATATAAAAATAGATGGGTATCAGTATTAACTTCAGATTTGAATTCAAAAATAAGTATTAAAGAGTATCAATCTGCAATATCAATTATAGATAAACTATTAGTTGTTGATCCAAATAATGAGAATGTTTATGCTGAAAAAAAGAGAAACATTATTGTTGATTATTTCAGATTTACACTTACTAATATCAAAAAATTAATTAATAATGGTTCTTTATTTGAAGCCATAAAGCAGCTTAATCAAATTTCAAAATATGCCTATGTTGATATCAAAGAATTTGAAAAAATTAAATCTGAAATTGAAAATATCAGTATTGACAATGCAATAAGTGTTTCACAAAATTACATTTTTGAAAAAAAATACGATGAGGCCCTAAATCATTGCAAGCAGAATTTAATTTTATATCCAACTAACAGAGAGTTGCAAAAAATATTAAATGAAGTTTTAGAATTAATTTCGAAAAAAAAGAAATTAGAGTTATTACAAAGTCGACCAACACGATATGTGTTTGAAATTAATTATAGTTTATCGCATTTACCTTTAATTGTTCAAGATAAGAACATTGAACAAAACGATCCTATAGATTTTTCAAATGTTGATTTTGGTAATAAATTGGGTTGTTTTCAATTTGGATTGTATCGGAAAGTTAATATTAAACTGAAAGAAGTTAATTTTGGTAAAAACAGTAAATTTCATTATTCACAATTAGGATTGAGAACGAGTTTTTTAGATCTTTCAAATAATTTATTTTATGATGACAATGGGATACCATTTTCTTATGGGAAAAGTAATATTATGCAAATTGAAGCAAGTTTTATTTGGCGTCGTTTTTTTATGTTTAACCTAGGATATCTTAAAGAGACTTTACCATTAATCAATGCAAATACAACAATTACAGGTTTAGAGAATAATTATTTTTGTTCTTCAATTGGAATTCGAATTCCATTTGATTTTATACATTTAACAGCAGATGTAACGGGTTATTCAGATTCTGGTAAAATTATTAAAGCATATGCAAAGGCTGGCGTTTCGATAAATATTGGCTTTAGTAAGAAGTATAATTTAGATGATGAAAAATATATTGAAAATGAATTAATAAGTTTGAAAAACAAATAAAAATAAAAATATGAAAAAGATCAGTTTATTGTTTGTTGCAATTTTAACAATTGTAAGTTGTAGCATGTTTAATTCTAATGAAGAGATTGAGTTAATTCCTTTTATTCAAAATGGAAAATATGGCTTTTTTGATTTAGAAGGAAAAATAGTTATAAATCCTCAATTTGAATATGCAACAGTTTTTAGAGAAAATCTAGCTTTAGTTAAAACAACTGGTGATAATGGAAAATGGGGATTTATAGATAATACAGGTAAAATTGTTATTAATGCTAATTATATTGATGCGACTGTATTTCAGAATGGTTTAGCCTGGGTAGTTTCTGAAAATTCTGCTCCAACAGCAATTGAAAAGAATGGTGAGATTAAGTTTGTTTTAAAACAAGCTAATAGAGTTCATTTATTTTCAGATGATTTAGCTGCTTTTTCAGTTAAAGATACCACAAGTAATGAAAGTTGGGGATTTGTAGATAAGTCAGGTGTACAAATTATAACTCCACAATTTAATGAAGTGAGAGATTTTAGCGGGAATATGTGTGCTGTAAAAAACAAAGATGGTAAATGGGGGTTTATTGATAAATCCGGGAAAATTATTATTAATTACCAATTTGATAACGTTGAAAAATTTATTGATGGAAAAGCAATTGTATATTTGGATAATAAAGCTGGTGTTATTGATAATGAAGGCAAGTATGTTATTAATCCACAATTTTCAAGAGCAATTGTAGATGATAAATTAATATTAATTTCTCAAGATGAAAAATTTGGATGGTGTGATGAAGAGGGTAAATTTGTTATAAATCCTCAATTTGAGTCCGCCCAACCATTTAATGGTGGAAAGTTAGCTTCTGTTCAAAGTGGAGATAAATATGGTTTTATAGATGAAACTGCTAAAATTGTTATTAATCCACAATTTGATTTTGCGACTTCTTTTTTTGGAGAAGTATCTTTGGTGAAATTAGGTAGTAAATTTGGGTTAATTGATGAAGATGGAAAATATAAAGTTAATCCTATGTTTGATGGAATTTCTATGGATTTTTTCGAATATTTATATAATCAGAACAGTGTAAAAAGTTCAATTGAAACTGATTTTCTTGATGTGGATGCTCTTTTAAAAGTAATTAATGTTGAAAGTCCAGAAAATCTAAGTTTTAATGATGAGTTTAATACTATTGTTTCTAAATTAAATAAAACCCAAGAAGATTTTAGTGCATATTCATCAAGTCATTTGGTTTTTAATTCTAAAAAAATCAATAGTAACGCAAGTTATTCGTTTTTATTCACCGGAAATGTGAAGGCAATGAGTGATGATACTTATGAATTTTATATTACAAATGAAAAGCCAGAGACGTTTGTTTATACAATTAATTTATTTGGTAATGCTTATGGTAAAGCAGAATCTATTCAAAAAGCATTTGAAAATAAATTAAAAGGATTTAATTTGATGAAAAAAGGTTTTGTTCAGGGAAGGTATGCAAGTGTTTTTAAAGGTCCCAATTCATTTATTATTTCATGGAATTTAAGTCCAAGTACACCAGTATTTTATATTTGTAATCCAAAATTTGATATTTCTAGATTTTTAAATCGCATTAAATCTGATGAGGAAGAATCGTATTCACAAGAAAATATTGATGTTGAAGTATCTTCATATGACCAAGTTGAATCGCCTGCTGTTGATACAACATATGTAGATTAATAGGTTGCTATTTATAAAATTTTATTTATGAAAAAAAATATATTGTTATCTATTATTTTAGGATTTTGTTTTCATTCAGAAGTTAACGCTCAGTATCGTCAACTCCGACTTGCCAATGAAGATTTGATGAATGAAAAAGTTGATAAAAATAAAATATTAGAGAGAATAAGTAAATATGAAAAAGATGAAGGTGTAAAAGCTGAATCAAAGTATATTAAAAGTAAGTTTCTTCGAAAGACGTCTAATGATCTTTCGGTATTGGATACAGCATATATATATTTTAAAGAAAGTTACGATGCTTTAAATACTTATGAGCAAAAAATAAAAGATGAGCTATGTAAAGAGATTCTTTTTTGTGAATATAATTTTTCAACTGAAAATAATGAATTTGAGTCTTTATTATTCAAAAGTAATACCTCTGAAAATAAGTTAGATATTATTGAGTTGTATATAAATAAGTATCCCTACAGTCGTTTCAATGATAAAGCTATCGTTTTACGTGACAGTTTAGAACTAAATAAAGTAATCACACTAAATGATGAGTTTGCATTAAATGATTTTTTGATCAGAAGACCACAATCGAAATTTTTTAGTTCTACACAGCAATTGATGTTTTCTGTTGCATTTGAGAAAACTAAAGCTTCAAATTCTAAAGAAAAATATGAAGAGTACATTAATACTTACCCAAAATCGCCATTTATTAATGATGCAATTGATTTTGTAAGTACTAAAATTTGGGAAGAAATTGAACCGAAGAATATTAAAGAATTGTTTTTAAAATTCATTAATGACTATCCGAATAGTAAATGGGTACTTCAGGCTAAAATTAAAATTGAGAATATTGATTGGACTATTGCTCTTGAAAAAGATGAGTTATCATTTTTTGAGAATTTTGCTTCAAATTATCCAGATTCAGATAAGATAATTATCGCAAAAAATAAAATCAAGGAGTTTAAAGAAATTGTTTTACCCTATTTGAATAAAAATAAAAAGTATACTTTGTTGAATATTGGTACTTTAAAATTTATTGGTGAAAACGAATATGATAATATTTTTCCTTTGAATAATGGTAAGTTTATTGTTTCAAAATATAAAAAATATGGTGTCATAGATTTATTAGGAATTAACATAATTCCTATTACATATGACTGCATAGAGTTCACAGGTAATAATTTTATTTTGAAGCTTGGAAAAAAATATGGTGTTTTTAATGATCAAGGAGAAAAAATAATTGATTTTATTTTTGATACTATTACATCCACTGAAAACAATAATTTTATTGTTTCCAAAGATATTTCAAAAAACAAAACTACTTTCGGACTTATTAATTCTAAAGGTGAAGGAATATTTGATGCAATTTACTCTTCAATTTTAGAGATTAATCCATCGATATTTAAAGTATCATTGGGTGGATTTAGTTATTTAATTAACGAAAAAGAAGCAATCATATCCCAAAAATATGAAAGTATTGACCCATTAGATTTTAGTGCTGTTTCAAAAAACACATTACTTGTAAAAAATAAAAATAAATCAGGCATTATTAATAGTAAAGGTGAGTTGGTAATCCCATTATTATATGAGGATATTGAATTTGCTGGTGATTATTTCATAGTATCAAATAATTTGCCAAAAATTGGAATCCAATACGGTATTATTGATATTAAAGGTAAAGTTATTTTACCAATTAAGTATAAGACTATAATATATACTTACAAAGATTTATTTATTATTGATATTAATAGTAGCCCAAAATCGTCAACTATTAATAATAAGTTATTCAAATCATCAACTAATAGCTTTTTAACCAATGATAGTTATGATGAAATGTCTCATATTGGAAATGATATTTTTCATGTTGAGAAAAATAAGTTAGTAGGTTTTATTAATGAATCTGGAGAGGTTGTTGTAAGCCCAATTTATCAGCCGGATTTTGATAGAGCATATTATCGTGAAGGTGATGGAGATTATTATCCAGAACCTGATGGCGCGGGTGATTATGAAGAAAGTTGTTATATTTCGATTAATCGTGATGAAAATTTAGCTAATTATGAAATAACTAATAATTCTGTTTTGCTCAAGGTTCAACTTCAGGATAAAGTAGGTTATATTAATCAAAAAGGCGACATAATTATTCCAATTATTTATTCTTTTGGGGATGATTTTAGAAATGGAATTACCAGTGTGACTACTCAAGACGATAAGAAAATTGTTATTGATGCAAAAGGCAATATAATTATTGAAAATGCCGACATTCTATATTTTTACAATAATTCAAGATATGCATTAATCAAAAGTGAAAGTGAATTTTATCGCTTGGATGTTCAAACATTAAAATTAGAACCCTATACAACAATAAAAGATATGGACAATATTGAACATTTCAAAAAATATAAAGTTGTAAACTATAAAGATTTTGATGTTTATGTGACATACAAAGATCAAATATTAATGGCTAAAGGAATTGATTTCTCTGATTATAATTTTAAAAAGAAAGTTAATGAATCTAATGTGTTATATAATTCAGGTAGATATGATGAGGCTATTTCCCAATTATTAGCTTTATATAATGAAAGGACTGATATCTATGAGGTTCCATTAATATTAGGTAAGTGTTATTTAGTATCAAAAGATTTTAATTCAGCTTTGAATTATTTTTCAAGAGCAATTAGTATTAATCCTGACAATACAGAAGCGTATTTTGAAAGGTTTTCATTGAATTACGACAGAAAATATTGGAGTGAGGCTAAGAATGATTTATTAAAATTAATGAGTTTAGATTCTTCATATGCCGATAGTTATTCGTTTCAATTAGCATATTGTTACGGCGAATTAAATAATTCGAATGAGGCTTTTACTATTTATAATAAAATATTAAAGACAGATACTAAAAATTCATCAGCTTACAATAATAGAGGCGTAATTTATCAAGCAAGAGGAGAATATCAATTAGCTCTAAATGATTATATCAATGCTCTTAAAAACAGCAAATATGAAGATGATGAATCAAAAGGTCTTTATTTGAATAATGCTGCTAATATGGCAAATAAATTAGGCAAAAAAGCTGAAGCATGTGCATATTGGTCAAAAGGAGCTGCTTTAGGAAATGAAGATTGTATTCGTAATAAAAGATTTAATTGTAAATAGCATGAAATTAATATTTTCTTTTTATTTTTTAATAATATTTATCAATGTTTCTGCCCAGGTTGAAAAGAATACTGAATCTGATATTTTTTACAAAGAAGAAGTTCAAGAAACTTCTAATAAAAATGCATTAAATTCTCAAACTAATACCCAAAATAATACTTTTGAGAATTCTAATTTCACAGAATTTATAAATAATAATAAGCCAATATTTTTAACAGGAAAATCATCTAATCCGACAAAAAACTCTGATTATTATGGTAATATGGAATTATGTTATAATTCTATATTTGATGTAGAAAATTATTCAAATGAACTTCGGAAAACACCATTAAGAGAAAGAGAAATTCTTTATTTTTCAAGAGTGTTAAAGGATGAAATTATTGAAGCAAAATCAAAGTCTAAAACATACTATTTGTATAAAAATGCTTTTAATTTCAATCAAATCAGCCGTAATCCTATAGAATTAGATGATAATTTTTTAGCCCCTATTAAGTTGTATTTTTCAAATTTTAAAAATCATTCTTCGATTCAGCAATCTGTTAAATGTTATGTTAAATCAAGATTAGATGATTATAATTGGAAAAGTGAATTTGACAAGGAAGACTATATAAATATTGTAACTCAAAAAATTCTTGCTAATTTAAAGTTGAATTTAGTTCAAAATAATAGTTCTTATTTTAAAATTTATGAAGGTGAATTTGGGAATTATAATTTTGAGAATAACACATATAATTTAGATTTGATTGAACTTATAGATATTTCTGATTTATTTAAAAGTGATTTTAATTCCAATATGTATTTAAAAGGAGAGAGAAATTATAACAATTATGTGCAAAATGGAATGGAATTTAAATGCAATCCAACGATTGCAAGACAAATAGCGGACCTTTTTGGTTCTGAAAGAAAATTAAATGTTAAATTGGAATTAATACCCGGTTCGACTAATTCAAATTTATGTATTTGTGGAGATTGTTATGAAAATAATTTTCTAATTAAGTCTATGTTATTAAGTAGAGATACTCATTTTAATGAAAATAGCTCTATTAGAATTTATTTTTAATATGAAATGGTTATTATTAGTAATTATTAATATTAGTGTCTTTGCACAATCCGAGCCATGTAATATTATTAATGAGATAAATAAGGATAAATGGATTTCTATTTCAAGTAAAATAGAATCATTTGAAGCCCCGTTTTATCTGACAAGAAAAGAACTTTTAAGTATTGTAAGTCCAGAATATATTTCATATTCAAATTTAATGAATGAATTAGAATTAATTCTAGTGAAATCAAATCTATTAATTAATAGTAATAACATTGATTTATCTTTTGGCCCTTTTCAAATGAAAACTAGTTTTATTTTAAATACTTTAAAAAGTGTTCCGAATAATAAAATAGAAGATCAAGTATTGAAGAGAATTAAAAATAATAGGGTACTAGTTGCTAGTGATATTGATTATTTGAATAAAATTGAAAACCAGTGGAAAATATTGAGATTTTTCGAATTCAATAATTATAAAATTTATGAAAAATTTTCTTTAGAGGGTTTATACACTATGTACAATAGGGGGGGCGCTCTAAAAAATAAAACAATTTTTTCAAAGATAAAATGTAAAGATTTAGCCTATGAAGATTGGTGTGCTGAATTTTTAAAGTTATTATTAGGTATCTAATAAATTAATTACTTACTGAAATGATGCATTCAAATTCACATAAGTATTAGTATCGTTTATCTTTTTCAGGGAATTTAAATTTAGTATTCAAACAATTAATTATAAATAATGGTATTTTCTAGTTTATTTTTTATTTTTTTATTTCTACCTCTAAATTTAATTTTTTATTTTACCGTTAAAAACAGAAAATTTAAAAATATTATTTTAATTGTTTTTTCACTTATATTTTATGCTTGGGGAGAGCCTATTTGGATTGGATTACTATTATTATCCTCTTTTATTGATTATTTAAATGGACTATTTATAGATCATTATTATGGCAAACCAATTGCAAAATTAGGTCTCTACAGTACTTTATTTTTTAATCTTGGAATTTTAATAACATTCAAATACTCTGATTTTATTGTACAAAATGTAAATTCAATTACAAGTCTAAACTTTAAAGAACCTGGTTTCTTAATGCCAATTGGAATTTCTTTTTATTCCTTTCAAACGATTTCTTATACTATAGATGTTTTTAAAGGTGAGGTAAAAGCACAAAAATCATTTTTTAATTTCTTGTTATTTGTTTCACTTTACCATCAATTAGTTGCGGGACCTATTGTTAGATATTCTCATATTGCTCAAGAAATAAATGAACGAATTTTTTGTTGGAATGATTTTAACAATGGCGTTTCAAGATTTTGTATTGGTCTTTTCAAAAAAGTTTGTATTGCTAATATCGCTGGTGAAATATGTTCGCATTATTTAACTAATGATTTGTCTAATATTTCTGTGTTGGGAGGTTGGTTTGGTATTATCACGTATAGTATCCAAATTTATTTTGATTTTTCCGGATATTCAGATATGGCAATTGGATTGGGTTGGATGTTTGGTTTTCATTATCATGAGAATTTTAAGTACCCATATATTTCAAAATCAATTACCGATTTTTGGAGAAGATGGCATATTTCATTGGGTACATTTTTTAAAGATTATGTTTATATCCCACTAGGTGGTAATAAAAAATATATCTTTAGAAATATTCTAATTGTATGGGCATTAACAGGTTTATGGCATGGAGCTAGTTGGAATTTTATTATTTGGGGCATTTACTTTGGTATATTATTATTAATTGAAAAATTAATTTTAAATAGTTTATTAAGTAAATTACCTATTGTAATTAGACACATTTATGCATTGTTTTTCATTGTGATTGGTTGGGCTATTTTTTACTTTACAGATATAAATCAGCTTTTTTATTTTATTAAACTCCTTTTTAATTTAACAAATCAAAATCTATATAATTTGGAAGTTGAAAATTTGTTTTTTGAAAATGTATATTGGCTTGGAATTGCTATTATTTTATGTGTTCCAATATATTCCTGGTTTTATAAATTTATTAATTCCAGTAAATTTCTAGTACATTTTATACCTTTAATTACAATACTTCTTAATATTATATTGTTAACTTGTTCAATCATTATGTTAGTAGGTAGTTCTTATAATCCATTTATTTATTTTAGATTTTAATTATGAAAATATACTTTATATCATTTTATTCTAAATTAAATTCTTTTTTATTTGTTCTGATTTTGATTATTGTAGGTCTACTATTTATAGTATTGCCAAAAGAGAAAATATCTGAAAATGAAAAAAGGGTATTAAAACAATTTCCTGATTTTACGAAAGTGAATTTATTTTCAGGTAAGTATTTTGAAGATATTGATTTATATTATTCGGATAATTTTATTTTCAGAAATACTATCATTGAAATGGCTTCTGAAATTAAAAAATATAAAGGAATAAAAAACAAAGAAATACAATATTTTACTAAAACAAAAGCGATTAATAAATTGACAAAAAATACAGGTAAGTCAATTAATTTTGTTACATCTGATGATGAAAAAATAAAAAATGTAGAAAATAGTTCTACAATAATTGATACCACTAGTGAGGCTTATAATAATATTAATTCGGTAATTGTTTATAAACGAAAAGCGATTCAAATTTATAGTGGTTCGAAAAAAAAGCTTAGCAGTTTTGCATCTTTAGTTTCTAAATATAAAACAGCGCTTGGTTCTAATGTTACTGTATTTTGTATGGCACTTCCTGTTGGATCTGATTTCAATTTGCCCAATTCATTTAAAAAAGATCGTGAGAAAACGAGTATTAATTACTTATACAATGTAATGAATCCATCAATTAAATGTGTTTATGCATATGAAGAATTAGAAAAACATCAAAATGAATATATTCAATTCAATACAGATCACCATTGGACAGGACGAGGTGCTTATTACGCGTACTTGGCTTTTTGTAAATCTGCAGGATTAGAACCATTGCCAATTGATAAATTTGAAATCAAAAAAATAAACAATTTTCTGGGCACGCTCTATTATTATACCAGAAGTGAGGACTTAAAGAAAAATAAAGACTATGTTGAATATTTTAAAATACCGAATAGAACGAAGGCAACCTATTTTGATGAAAAATTAATTTCTGAAAAAAGAACCTTATTGTATGCTGAGTATGCAAGAGGGGGGAACTCATATGGTGTTTTTTTAGGTGGTGATTACCCATTAATGCACATCAAATCTGATGTTAAAAATGGACAAAAAATACTTATTATTAAAGATTCATATGGAAATGCATTTGCTCCATTTCTTTGCGCGCATTACGAGGATGTCTATATTGTAGATTATCGCTATTTAAAATATAATATTAAATCCATTATGAAAAAGTTCGATATTAATAATATTATTTTTGCTCACAACTTATTCGTACTCAATTCCTCGTATACCACTTTTCAAGAAAGTAAATTTTTAAATTCTAATTTCATTTCAAATCCTGCTAAACCCCAACAAGTTGTAGTAAAGAAAGATACATTAACTAATAATAAAAATGAAAAGTATTAATTCAATATATATTGCCTTTTTATTAGTGTTTAGTTCTACTTTTTATAGTCAGCAAAACGCACATTCATTTATTAAGGATGAGTATAATTTCATTCAATTTAATAATTCTAATGTACTTAGTAGATTTTATAGTAATTGGAATTCAAAAAAGCGAATTTCTATTTTGCATTTAGGTGACAGTCATCTTCAAAATGAAAATTATCCAAATAAATGCCGTCAATTATTTCAACAAATACATGGAGATGGAGGAATTGGGCTTATACAACCTTTTTCAATTGTCAAATCTTACAATGCTAGTTTTTATAAATCTACACATACAGGTGATTGGGAATATAGTAAGAGTTATATTCTTCCTCCAAAATTAGCTTTAGGGGTTCGTGGTATGTCTGCAAAAACAAATGATGAAAAGGCAACATTCCAAATTACATTCAATAATTTTCCTTCAAATCAAAACACCATATTGACTATTTTTTATTCAAATGGAATTGAAAGTTATGAGCCAAATATTATGATTGATTCTGCAGCTACTGAATTGATATATAAATCTGGAGATATATTAAAATATAAATTGTCATCTAATTTTAAAAATATTCAATTTTCATTAAATAAGACTAATGAGAAACAAAATCATTTTGTTTTATATGGGATGTCATTGTCAAATTTTGAAGATACTGGTGCAGTATGGCATAATGCAGGAGTTGGAGCATGCCAATATAAATCTGTATTATTTGAAGATAAATACGAGGAACAAGCGGCCTATTTAAATCCGGATTTGATCATTATAGAATACGGTACAAATGATATATTATATACAAATTCAATTCCGGAACAGTTAAAATTAGAAATTGATAAAGTTATAAATAAGGTTAAAAAAGCGAATCCAAATGCATCAATAGTTCTTACTTCTACTCAAGATATGAATTATAAAAAAGTAAATATCACTGCAAGCAAACAGTTTTCAAAAATGATAAAACAAATTGCAATTGAGAATCAATGTGGTTTTTGGGATTGGTATATGGTTTCAGGAGGTCCTAATGCTATGAATATTTGGCAAGAAAATAAATTAACAATGAATGATGGTGTTCATTTGAACGGTCGAGGCTCTGAATTAAAGGGCACTTTGTTAATTGAGGCTTTTAAAAAAACCTATTCCTATTTAAACGAGCAGCCTGATGTAAAAGAATTGTTGTTTGAAGAGCTTATTGAGATAGCCGATACCACATCTTCAAAAAAAGCTCAAGCTGAGTTTATTGATATGCAGAATAAAAAAGTTATTTATAAAGTAAAGAGGGGAGATACACTAAGCGATATTTCAAGAAAATTTAATATTGATATTGTTGCTTTAAAAAAGCGAAATAAAATTCAAGGAAATTTAATTTTTCCAAATCAAATTTTATATATCCCAAAACAGTAAATTCAGAGTTTATATTAAATTTTTAAAAACCAAAATTGAATAAAATCCCTATAAGATGAAAAGTTAATTAGAAAAAAACTACACTCAATTTCGGTGTAGTTTTATATGTTATAGAATTAAAAAATAATAACAAAAAAATAAGTTAATTTTCGAAAAAATTTAAAGTTATTTATTTATTTGATTTTTTAAATTAATTATCATCCATTTTTTTATTTTTTTCCCTGTATATTCTAGACCACCATCTCCCGATTCTTCAAATTCTTTAACAATTTTATATTCAACAACGGCAGTATACAACTTGCCTATAGATTTAAAATTATTCGATTGTTCGGAGGCATAATATTCGTCTTGTATCTTAGCAATAATGTTGTTATCATTGATTTTGTCATCTATATTGTGAAAATCATAATCACTTCCTTTTACTATATCCTTAAATGAAATATAACAATTATCAACGCATTCATAACTCATTAGTTTAAGAGTCAATGTCTTTCTTTCACCAATTTTTTGTGAAAAGGAACTACTTGTTATAAGAAGAACAATAATACTAACAATAATTTTCATTTTTTATTTATTTATTTAATTTGAACTTAAAATATTTTAACTTACAATAAATCTATTTACTTTTTTAATTAATAATTGGAAGAAAAGAAGTACTTAACTTAACCACTAATACAAAACTTATTTTCTTATTAACTCCTACTTAGTAGTAATAATAGATATTAATTTATTAAAAAAACCTCTGATTAATACTCATGTTTTCTCAAATTTAATTTAGCTTTTATTATTTATTTTAAAACCCTGAAATTACAAGGGGTGAATTAAACTGTAATTTATTTTTGTATTTTAAACTAATTGAGCCCTCGCTATAAGCTCCCGTAGTTAGGTTTGTATCCCATTTCATTATTATTAAATAATCACCAGAAGCAAATGTCCTTGTGATTATATTTTTTACTTTAGTTGTTTTTATTTTATTTTTACTAAATAAAACTTCTTTATTATTTATAAAAAAAATTTCGCCTATTTTCGGATTACACCCTCCAATATATTTTACTTCATCATCAATTCTATCATCATTAAGCATATATGAGCGTTCTACATTTTCAAACCATTTTGGTAAATTTTTATTATTTTTAATTGAAAATGTTGTTTTAGTTTGAGCATTCGTATTTACAAAAGTGAATAATAATGTTACGAAAAATAATATTTGTTTCATTTTGTTTATATTTTTAATTGTTTATCTTTTATCCAATTGATTTTAAGACTATTTTTTTTATTATTACTTTTTTTCCAAAAGCTAATATTTGCTTAATATATTTTGTCTTCTAATAAGTTAAGTTAGTTTTTTTGTGAAATTTTAATATTCAAATATAAATAAATTATATATTTAAGATTAATATTTTTTTTGCAATAATTTAATAACTGAATTAAATGTAAAAGTGGATATTAAGTTAAACATAGATTCGATTTTGAATTGATTAAATAAGGTCAGTTTTTTATAAAAATTCAATAGTTATGATTTGTAGTAAAAAACTTTTAATAATTTTTAATTAGGGTACTTAATGATATTATCATTTGTTTATTGTTTTCATATAAATTATTAATGATCAACTAATATATAAGCCAATCATTCAATTTGATTCATTTGGAATTTCAATAAAAAAGGCAATAATTGTCAATTTTATTAATAAAATACTATATCCTATATTTTTGTACTAGTTTAAAATATTTAGAACCATGAAAAAACTAGTATTTTCTTATTTCTTATTGGTTTGACGGCTTTTTCTCAAGAAATCGCTCTAAATACCATTTCATTAGTTGGCGGTGCTTTATCATTTAGTATAGGCTTATGCTGGCAAGTAGCAAACAGAAATGATAGTAATATGACTTCTTCAATATTGAACAGATTTGTTCACTTTGGAGTAAATATTTCTAGTTTTTCTTTATCCTGTCGAAGTAATTTCCTGGGATTATCGGTTTTTTTCCAACGCTCTTCTGTAATATACTTTCCAGTACTAATTGTGATAGATTTTCGATTAAAAATCACTTTGATGTGAATAGGGCAATCTCCATTGGTTTTTGCCTTGTCTTTTTTGATGTAAAACATTGTTTTTACCATACTCTTTTTTAGTTAAATTAAACAGTACAAATTGAACTAAAAAAATTGTCATCCCTTATGGATACTGGAGATCTCCAGGGGAAGTTTGAAATTTAGTTACCCTATTTTTGTCAAAATATCCATAGGGTAACCTATAGGGTAACTAAATTATGCGTTTTTATGTGTTTTTTGACACATTACTAAAAAAGAAAAAACCCTGTAAACGTCAGTGTTTAAAGGGTTTTTGAGTTTTTATGTTTCTTTTGAAACATCACTTTCGCGGAGAAAGAGGGATTCGAACCCCCGGACCTGTTACAGTCAACAGTTTTCAAGACTGCCGCATTCGACCACTCTGCCATTTCTCCAATAGGTCGCGCACTCAATTTCTGATTGCGAGTGCAAATATAGGATGTTTTTTTATTTAAGCAAACCTTTTCAAAATAAAAAAGTAAAAAAAATGTGACATTTTTTTTAACTCTTTCAAAACGAAATCATTATCGGCAAACTATTTTAATAGTTCACATATTCGGTGATCTCTAATCCATAGCCAATCATTCCCACACGCTTGGTCTGCGCCGTACTGTTGGATAATAATTTGATCTTCGTAATGTCAATATCGTGTAAGATTTGAGCCCCTATACCAAAATCTTTACTGTCCATTCGAATTTGGGGTGCTTTTAAAGTTCCCGCTTCTTGTAAGGCCTTCAGTGCCACTAAACGATCAAGCAATTCAATGGATTGTACTTCTTGATTGATGAAAATAATAGCGCCTTTTTCGGCGGCATTAATTTTACGGAACATGTCGTCCAATTTTTGATCTCCGTTGTGGGTGAGGGTGCCTAAAATATCGTTGTTTATTTGCGTTGAATTGATTTTGGTCAATACCGATTCTCCTGCGTTCCACGTTCCTTTAGTTAAGGCCAAATGCACCTGACGATTTGTCGTTTGCAAGTAAGCACGTAAACGGTACGTGCCAAAACGGGTTTGTATTTCAAAGTCTTCTTTCTTTTGGATCAAACTATCATGTTGCATGCGATAGGCCACTAATGCTTCTATAGAAACCAATTTCAAATCAAATTTCTTAGCAACCTTTACCAACTGAGGTAGGCGAGCCATAGTGCCGTCTTCGTTCATGATTTCAACAATCACTCCAGCGGGTTTGCAACCGGCCAATCGCGCAAAGTCAATGGCTGCTTCGGTATGTCCTGTTCGGCGTAATACACCACCTTGTTTGGCAATTAACGGAAAAATGTGTCCCGGACGCGCTAAATCAAAAGGCTTGGTATTTGGGTCAATTAATGCTTGTATGGTTTTGGCGCGATCGGCTGCCGAAATTCCAGTACTCACGCCATTTCCTTTTAAATCTACCGAAACGGTAAATGCTGTTTCCATATGATCGGTGTTGTTGCGCACCATTGCATGCAGATCAAGTTCTTTACAACGCGATTCGGTCAAAGGAGCGCAAATAAGCCCTCTGCCGTGTGTGGCCATGAAATTAATCATCTCTGGCGTTACTTTTTCAGCAGCGGCCAAGAAATCGCCTTCATTTTCACGATCTTCGTCATCGACTACAATGATAACTTTTCCTTGACGGATGTCTTCTATTGCTTCTTCAATGGTATTTAACTGTATGTTGTGAGACATGATGTGTTAGTTATTGTCGGTCTGGGTTATTTTTTTAACTATTTTTTGGAACGGCTCTGTTAGCCAATCAAAATTAATCATAAGACCTATATCATTGGTCGCACGATAAGTCAATAGTATCGCTAGTGGAGTCATAAGTAACGAAGCCATCCAGGCACCTAAAAACGGCGAAATGGTAGCTTCTTGTGCTAGTTTCTTTCCAAAGGTATTGATGAAGTGAAACGTGATAAAAATCAACATCGCAAAAACGATTGGCAAGCCCAAGCCTCCTTTACGAATGATAGCCCCTAAGGGTGCACCAATAAAGAACATAAGCAAACAAGAATAGGCCATTACAAATTTCTCGTGTATGGCCAACCAATGCGAATTGATGTTTTTGGATTTGTAATCTAAATCTATTTTTGAATTTTGAATGCTAAAGTCGGTGCTGGTGATGTTATTTTTTGCCATAGCAATAATTTGGATACGCTCATTTTTTGAAAATAAAGACAGAAGATCTTTTGTAGCGTTTTCTTTTTTAGGAGCAACAAGTGCACTTTGTGCAGGCTTTTTATTGAATAAATTATCGTTTCTTAATGTTAAATTATCGGCAAATGACACCACATCTTTATCGTAATTTTTTTGCAAAGAATCGAGTGTATAGCTTAGTTCGGGTACCGTCAACATTTTTTCAGAGGTAATATCTCCTTGTTCCATTTCAGCCTGATTGAGTTGCCCTAAATCGATAGTTAGTGTGTATTTTTTAAAACTACTTTTAACAAAAGGCAATTTA
The DNA here is from genome assembly GCF_044376915.1 of Flavobacterium sp. Classification (GTDB taxonomy): domain Bacteria; phylum Bacteroidota; class Bacteroidia; order Flavobacteriales; family Flavobacteriaceae; genus Flavobacterium. The sequence continues at coordinate 17,150 of NZ_JBILKB010000010.1, read as the reverse complement.
TTGCGGTCTTCAAATTTTGTGGGTTGAATGTCTTCATAGTAGTAGCCATCATTTAATTCAAGTTGCAAGGAATTGGTGTCGTCTTCGCCACTCAAAATTCCTTTTTTAGCTTTAATGATAGTATTTGCCCCTAAGCCATAATTGATATTTTTAATGTGCATGGTAATGCCTTCTAAAAACTCGCCATTAGTTCCCGATTTTTTGTCGACTTTAATATTTGAATTACCAATGCTGTTGAATTGCCCTTCAGTAATAGCCATAGCGGGCCTTTGTTGAATAATGGTTTTTCGTAGATTGATGAATTTATATTGTGCATCTGGAATGACATTATTGGCAAAAAAGAAGGAAACAAAAGATAAAATTCCTATAGTTATGGTAAGCATTTTCATAGCACGCTGTAACGAAATGCCCGACGATTTCATCGCTGCAAATTCATAGTTTTCAGCAAAACTTCCAAAAGTCATGATGCCAGCTAAAAGTATTGACAAAGGCAAAACCAAGGGTACAATAGTAGGAGCATAGAAGGAAAGAAATTTAATAATCGTCCAAATGTCTAAATCTTTACCTGCTAAATCGGAAATAAAAAGCCAAACTCCTTGTAAAATGAATATAAAAAATAAGATTACAAATACCGTAGTAAATGTAATCATATAGGATGTAATAATGTATTTGTCTAATAGTTTCACCCGATCGTTGTTAGTCTAATTTATTGATGTAATAATTAGGATATTTTGATTTGGTAAAGGTAAAATGATTTTTTGACAAAGGCTGATTTGTTTTAAAAGAATTAACAGTCAGAGTGGTTTTTGTACCGTTTTTACCCACTTCAATCACAGTGTAGATGTGTTTGGTTTGCGTGTCAATACCAACCAAGACTTCTTTACGAGTGTCTTTGGCACTATTAGGGGTTAATTTTACAAACTGAATTTTTCGACCTTTTACGTTTTGCGGAATATCCCATGCATATTTGTATCCGGTATTGAAAAAGGTTAACATCTTGTTTGGTGTAACTGCTTTTTCATCGTTAGCATCAAAATTTTCTTGGGTCACTTCTTCGTCTTCTGGAACAACGGTAAATACTTTTTTACCGTCAAAAATTTTGGTAACCCCCATAAAATTTAAATGATACAAATTGCCTTTAAGAGCAACATTACCATTACTTTCTTGATTGATGCGTTCTTTTGGGTTGTTTAACGAATATTTGAAGTCGATTACAATGTTATCATACGATTTTACTTTAGCAGAAACTTGGTCTAACAATTCTTTCGCCTTTTTGGCATCCTGAGCCTGAAGTGTACATGCAATAAAAGAGATCAAGAAAATACTAAACAGCTGTTTCATGATAATTAGTTTTGTTCATTATTTAAAAAGTGTTCTAAAGCCACAAGATCTGAAATCAATACAGAACGCGCTTTACTTCCTTCAAATGGTCCTACAATGCCCGCGGCTTCTAATTGATCAATCAATCGACCAGCGCGGTTGTACCCCAATTTAAGTTTTCTTTGAATTAATGAAGCACTTCCTTGTTGTGCCGTAACAATAACTTCGGCAGCTTCCCTAAACAGTGAATCGCGTTCGGAGATGTCTATATCAAGTTTTATGCCATTTTCTTCTCCAACGTATTCGGGTAATAAATAGGCTTCCGGATAGGCTTTTTGGGATCCAATGAAGTCACAAATCTTATCTACTTCTGGGGTGTCTATAAACGCACATTGCACCCGAACAATTTCATTTCCTTGTGTATACAATAAGTCACCACGTCCAATCAACTGATCGGCTCCACCTGAATCTAAAATGGTACGGGAATCGATTTTTGAAGTTACTCTAAAAGCAATTCGCGCCGGGAAGTTGGCTTTAATCATACCTGTAATAACATTCACAGAGGGTCGTTGGGTAGCGATGATTAAATGGATTCCAATAGCACGAGCCAATTGAGCTAAACGCGCAATAGGTGTTTCTACTTCTTTACCAGCGGTCATGATTAAGTCGGCAAACTCGTCCACAACCAATACGATATACGGTAAATAACGGTGTCCGTTCTCGGGGTTCAATTTACGTAACTTAAATTTTTCATTGTATTCTTTAATGTTTCGAACCATGGCATCTTTTAATAAAGAATACCTGTTGTCCATTTCAATACAAAGCGAATTTAAGGTATTGATTACCTTAGTATTGTCGGTAATAATGGCATCGCCACCATCGGGTAGCTTGGCCAAATAATGACGTTCAATTTTATTGAAAAGGGTTAATTCTACTTTCTTAGGATCTACCAACACAAATTTGACTTCGGCAGGGTGTTTTTTATAGAGTAAGGAAGTCAATACAGCATTTAATCCTACCGATTTACCTTGCCCTGTAGCTCCAGCCATCAACAAGTGCGGCATTTTAGCCAAATCTACTACAAATGTTTCATTGGAAATGGTTTTACCTAAAGCAATAGGTAATTCCATTTCGGCGGTTTGAAATTTTGGAGACGAGATGACACTTTTCATAGAAACCATCGTCGGATTGTTGTTGGGAACTTCAATTCCAATGGTTCCTTTTCCTGGAATAGGTGCAATGATACGAATGCCTAGTGCCGAAAGCGAAAGGGCAATATCGTCTTCTAGATTTTTAATTTTTGAAATACGAATTCCTGCATCGGGAACAATCTCATATAAAGTAACCGTTGGGCCTACAGTAGCTTTGATTTGAGATATACCAATGCTGTAGTTTTTCAACGTATCTACAATTTTATTTTTGTTTTCTTCTAATTCAGCTTGGTTGATCGTAATCCCTCCAGAAGAATATTCTTTTAATAAGTCGATGGGAGGAAACTGGTAATGTGATAATTCTAATGTAGGATCAAACTCGCCAAAATCTTGTACCAAACGTGCCGCTAAATTTTCTTCTACCAAAACTTCTTCTTCCACTTTTTCGATTACGAAAGCATCTTCATTTACAAATGGTTCGTTTGGTATGCTGTGGTCTTCAATAGAAAAATGGGTAGCTTCTTGGGTTTCTTCTTTGAGTTTTGGTTCCAAATGCAACTCAGAGGCACTAGAAATTGTAGGCTTTAAGGCTTCTTTGTCGATTTCAAAGGATTTGGGATACGTTTTCAATTCAAAGTTTCCCATTTCTGCTTCATCTTCAGTTAAAAAAAAATCGTCTTCTTTTTTGGAAATTGGTGTTATGGGTAGCTCATCTTCGTTTTTGTCATCGTCCTCTTTTGCAGTCGTGTCGGCTACTGGCGTTGGACTAGCTTCGGCTACTAAATCTTCATTGAATGATTTAGTAGACTTTTCGAAAAACGAGGTAAAGGTTTCGGGTGACACATTGACTTTAAATACCAAGAAAATCAATACGCCGAATACTAAAACTAATAATGTGCCGGTTTTACCGATATAATCTTGAATGAATAAGTTCATTTCATAACCTATTACACCTCCTAATTGTGGAACTACATCCCACAAAAATCCAAAGAGAATCGAACCTACGATGATGATAAAGGCATCCCAAAAGAAGTTTTTTCTTAATTTGGCAAGGCTCATGTTTAAAATCATGTAGGCACCCAGTAAGAACAGGATGCGAACAAATAAAAATGAGGTTACTCCAAATCCTTGGTACAGGAAAAAATCGGCCATATAGGCACCAATTTTACCCAACCAATTTTCAGTAATCAGACTGCGATTGGCTAAATGACTTACAGCACTTTGATCGGCATTTCCTGTAATAAAATAGGAAATAAACGAAAGTAACAAGGCTATGGAAACCAATATAAACAGTATTCCGACAATGAATTTTTGTCGGCGACTCATTTGTAGTGAAGACTTCTTAGTACCTGCATCAGTTGCATTATTTGCAACTCCTTTTGAATTTTGTTTGGCCATTGAAACGGAACAATTTTTACAAAAGTAGCTAAATTAAAACAAATATGGAAAATAAATAATACATCCAATTGCAATAGCTGTTAAGGCTGCAAAAAATACCGCACCCGCTGCGATATCTTTAATAAATCCGATGCGTTCGTGGTATTCTGGATGAATGAAATCGGCAACTTTTTCAACGGCAGTATTGAGCCCTTCTATACTGAGTACCAAACCAAAGACTAGTATTTGCATCATCCATTCTACTCGGGTGATTCCAAAATAAAAACCCGCTAGCGTCATCAATACCGCTAGCGATGATTGTACCATTACACTGTGTTCGGTTGTAATAAGTTTAAAGGCACCTTTAAGGGCAAATACCATGCTTTTTAAGCGACCAGTAAATAAGGTTTCGTCTTTTTGAAATTTCATAATCTACAATACACTTATGGCTGCTTCATAATTCGGTTCATTAGCAATCTCGCTAACTTGTTCAGTATGTAAAATGTTACCGTTTTCGTCAATAACAATGATTACACGAGAATGTAAGCCTGCCAAAGGACCATCGGTAATTTCTAATCCAAAGTTTTTTCCAAAGCTACCGTCTTTAAAGTCTGATAAATTGATTACATGTTCTAATCCTTCAGCGCCACAAAAGCGTTTTTGAGCAAAAGGCAAATCCCTTGAAATACAAAGTACTTTAGTATTGTTCAAGCTGTTTGCTTTTTCGTTAAATTTTCGAACAGAAGTAGCACAAGTACCTGTATCGATGCTTGGAAAAATATTCAATACGATTCTTGATCCCGCAAAATCGGCTAAAGTAGTAGTGCCTAAATCGGTTTTCACCAAATTAAAATCAATTGCTTTTGAACCTATTTGTGGTAATTCACCATTGGTGTGAATTGGATTTCCTCCTAATGTTATTGTCGCCATAGTTCTTTTAGTATTTATTTGCAAATATATTTTATTTATGTGTAGGATGTTCATTTTGTAACAACCAATTCTTAAAATCAAAGAAATTTTGTGGGGCTACTCCGTGGCCCACTGGATATTCATGATAGGATACGTCAAGTCCTAAATGCTCCAAAGCTGGTTTGGCCTTTCGTGCCCAATCCACAGGAATTACTTGATCTACTGTACCGTGTGATATAAAAAATTTTAAATGTGAAATAGCAGTAGCATTGGGTTCGTGGACAAGTATGTCAGAATTGAAATAACCACTTAACGCTACCACGTTATTGATCTTATTGGGAAAGGATAGTGCGGTAGCATAACTCAAAATAGCACCTTGGCTGAATCCGATTAAGCTAATTTTTTGCGCATCAATTGGATATTTTTGTACCATTTCATCAATAAAATTCGCCATCAATTGTACTGATTCCTTTGCTTGTTCGTTGTCGGAAAATTTATTTTCATCGGCATCAAAATGTATGGCATACCAAGCATGGCCATAAGGTTGTAAGTCATAAGGGGCGCGCACCGAAATTACATAATGATTTTGTGGTAATTCGTTGGCAAAAGAAAATAAATCTTCTTCATTACTACCATATCCGTGCAGCAACACTAATAGTGGGTTTTTGTCCAAAATTTCTTTTGGCTCGCGAATTAAATAGTGTAATTGCATTTTAAAAACTTTTGAATAAATTCTGATAGAAAGCACCTAGTATGGGTACTGATTTTTGTTCGCCATTCAAACAATTCATAAAACCATAGAGCCACAATATAAAAATGAAGACCCAGAACGATGCTGAAACCATCCAATTGTCAAAATAGCCAATAGGATACCCCAATAAGAAAAAAGTGGAGAAAATCCCTAAAGCTTGACGGATATGGAAACTTGCGAATGCGCTGCGGTTTTCTTCTTGGTTCATAAAAATTGCAATTACAGTTCCTACAAGCGTTAGATAACTCACTATTGCCGTTTGCTTTCCTTTACTAGACGTGTTCATGTTATGCGTTTAAAATCAATTGTCCGTTGTTGTAAATTCCAACCGCTTTTCCTTTCATTTTTTGACCTAAAAAGGCAGAATTTTTCGATTTTGAAGCGATGAATTCTTTTTCAAAAACCCAATCTGTATCGGTAACGAACAGCGATAAATCGGCTCCGGAATTAGTATTTATTGTGCTAGTTTTAGTATTGAAAATCAATTTACTAGCTGTTAATTTTTGAATAATTACTTCAAGTGGTAAAATGGTGTTTAAGGCACCAAAAGCGCTTTCTAATCCGATGCTTCCGTCGTGGGCTAAATCAAACTCCAGTTTTTTGTGTTCAATATCTAATGGGTTGTGATCCGATGTTATGCAATCAATCGTTCCGTCCAAAACTGCGGCTACTAGAGCTGCGCGGGTGGCTTCTTCTCGTAAGGGAGGCAACACTTTGAATCTGGAATCAAAGCTGTTAAGTTTTTCATCCGTTAAGAGTAAGTTAGTAACCGCTACACTACAAGTTACGGCTATTCCTTTTGCTTTTGCTTCTTTAATCAATTGAATACTTCCTTGCGTGGAAATGGTGGGAATGTGTATTTTTCCACCGGTATAGGAAGCTAAAAATAAGTTGCGCGCCACATGTAATTCTTCAGCTAAAGCAGGTATACCTTTCATTCCCAAACGAGTGCTCATTTCTCCTTCGTTGGCAATTCCGATTCCTTTTATGCTACTATCTTGACAAAAAGCCAGTAAGGATCCCTCAAAATCTTGTACATATTGTAAAGCGATTTTTTGAAGATTGGCATTTTGAATTGCTTTTTTATAATCACCAAAGGCTATTGCACCGGCGTTTTGCATATCGTATAATTCTGCCAATTCATTACCTTCACAGCCTTTTGTTAAGGCTCCAATGGGATAAAGCCAAGTGGCGTGACCTTTTGCTTTGTCGATTACAAATCGGATTTGGGATTGGTTGTCCACTACCGGATTCGAATTGGGTTGAAGCATCACGGCTGTAAACCCACTTTTTGCGGCAACTTGTAATCCGTTTTCAATAGTTTCACGGTCTTCATATCCGGGTTCGCCAAAACAAACCGAACTGTCCATCCATCCTTGTGAAATATGTAAATTTTTAATGGTAATAACTTCAAAACCAGCTGAATTAGCGATCTGTTTATCAATTTGCGTTATCGTGCCGTTTTCAATCTTTACGTCCATTATTTGTTGGTGGAACGGACTCGAAGGATCGATAATTTTAGTTTGTTTTAGAATCACTGACGTCATTTTATCATTTTTTGGATTAGTAGTTCTATGCATAATAGTAGTAATGTGCCGATCAAAAACCATTTCCAAATTTTGCTACTACTTTGCGCTGAAGCGAGATCATTTAAAACGGTTGATAGGTTGTTTACTTTGGTAAAAGTATCAAATTTTCCGGAATTAATTGCAGTAATATCGCTTTCGGTTCGGGCATAATTGAAACTGATACTTTTTAAGTTTTCTTTGTTTTTTATTATTTCGTAATTCCCTGCTATCTCAGGATAATCACCAAATGTGAGTTTGCATTTTGCGTTCAATAACTGTTGCAAAGGAATAAAACTATAATCTTTGTTTTGGATCACTACTGCTTCATCTTTAGACAGAATGGTTTCAAGAATAAGGTTTTGGTTCTCTCCAATTGTATAGGCAATACTTCCTATTTTATTTTGATTTTGTCCCATGTTGAATATCGTGGGCACAATGAGCGGAGCATTTTGAAAATTGCTATTTTGCTTATTAATGGGAGCAGAAAACGCATAAAAATTCCCCAATTGATTTGTGTTTGAACCAACAAATACGGCTTGGTCTTCAAATTGCAATACCCCAGTAGTTCCGGTAAGTCCAAAACTCGATTTTACTTTTGGATATTGAAAATTAGTCACTTTATTTTCAAATACGGCTTGATATAAGGGGTGACTATAATTTATGGTAGTTATTTGTTTTTCAGTAGTTGTAAGCGAAGTATATTTTGGGGCTCCAAAATTACTGGTAAAAGTATTCAAGTTGTTAACCGTGTTTTGTAGGTTCGGAATCAAGACTACGTTGCCCCCTTTTTCATAAAAGGATTTTAGAGTAGTCCCTAAAGCAAGGGGTAAATCCTCCAATTCGTTTAAAAATATGGACTCTTGGTTTTCGATTTGATTGTAATCTAAAGTCTTTAATTCGGTACTGTTAAAGTTGAATTCATCCGCTGTAAATATGCGACCCAAGAAATTGTTTTGTGCCGAAGTACCAATGGCTAAAACCGATGCTTTTTTGGGTGTTGAAATACTAAAATAGTAATTGTTGTCATAGGTTAAACTTTGATCTTCAATATGAACGGTGCCTTGGAACTCTTTTTTTGGAATCGTAATTTTAATTACTGTTTTGGGTTTGTCTAATTGCACCAGCGTGTTGGCAATGGATTTATTGGAACTAATAACCGATAATGGTACTTCTTTTTGTTTCAATCCAAACGATTGCAACGTAATTTTTAACTCGTAAAACTGTTCCATTACCTGCGATATCTCTACGTTTTGTATGCTAACATTAGAAAAATATTCAGCTTGTGGTTGTATAAAATACACCGAATGGTTTTGGGCTAAAGTAGCCGCTTTTTTGCTTTCTACTTGCAGGGCATCGGTGATGATAATAAAATCTTTAGGCACCTGCTTCTTCTTTATTTCGACTTGGTTGAGTAAATAATCCAACTGAAAAGGTAGAGCAGAATACGATAAATTTTGCAATTCTTTTTGAATGGATTTGATATCGGTATCCCAAAATATTTCGGTATTGGTTAGTAGCGAGAACGTTTGGTTTTCAGGAAGTTCTTCTAATAATTCTTGAATACTTCTTTTAAGCAATTCACCTTTTGGTCCTTTGGCTTGCATGGAAAACGAATTATCTAAAAGGATAATCAATTCATTGCTTTTCTTTGTTACTTTATCATTTTCAAAATAAGGTTGTGTAAAGGCTAGGATTAAACAATTTAGCAGCAACAAGCGCGTGGCTAATAACAACCATTTTTTAATTTTAGAACTTTTTCGGGTTTGTGTTTGAAGCTCTTTGAGAAGTTTTACGTTGGTAAAATATTCTTTTTTGAAACGACGTAATTGAAATAAATGCACCAAAATTGGTATAACCAACAGAAAAAGTAAGTAAAGAATTTCTGGATGTTTAAATTGCATTTAGTAGTAAGAATTTGTCAAAAGTACAAATTTCAATTGAAAATTAATAATTATCGCTTCTTTCTCTTCTCGTCTCTTTTACGTTCGATGTTTCTATTTCTGGATTCCGTTTTTCGTGGGGTACGTTTTCCAGGACCACCTAGATTGACTTTTTTGTTTTTATCTTTCTTTTGATGAAAAGCTTCGCCACCTTCTTTTTTGGGCGTTTTCAATAAAAACTTCATTTTTTTCTTTTCCTTTTCGAAATCCAAATAGCGTTCTTCTATTTTCAAATCTTCGGGAATAGGCAACTCTTTTATTTCAGTATCCATCAATAATTCGACCTCAATTTTAGCTTCAATTTCACTTGGTGAAACCAAACTAATGGCGATACCGGTTTTATCAGCACGACCGGTACGACCAATGCGGTGCATATATTTTTCAGGCTCTTCCGTAAATTGTAAATTGATTACGTGGGTGATATCTGAAATATCTAATCCACGCGCCATAATATCGGTGGTTACTAATCCTCTCAATTCGCCGGCTTGAAAAGCAGCCATGGTATTTAATCGGTAGTTTTGTGATTTATTGGAATGGATTACCCCAAATTGATCTGGAAATTCACTCTCTAATGTTTCATAAACCAATTCTACAATACGTTTGTTGTTGACAAATATCAATACCCGATCCATACCTTCAGTTTCGCGAACCAAATGTTTCAACAGATTTAATTTGGTAAGAAAATTAGGTACTTGATATACAATTTGCTCGATTTGTTCTAAGGGTGTGCCACTTTGTGCTAACGAAACTTCTTCTGGAAACTCGAAATATTCGTCCAACATCGCATCTACTTCTTCGGTCATGGTGGCCGAGAATAAGATGTTTTGTTTTTTACCGCGCATCATCGATAATATGGATGTTAATTGCGCTCTAAATCCTAAGTTTAAGATTTCGTCAAACTCGTCGATGACTAACTTTTGCAAAACATCAAATCGGAGAACACCGTCGAGTCCTAAATCCATTACTCGTCCTGGGGTACCTACCAAAATATCGACTCCTTCTGCTAATGCTTTTCTTTGGGTGTTGATGTTAACACCTCCATAAATACCAAGCGTTCTTACGCTCATGTATTTGGTCAATTTTTCGACTTCTTCAGCGACCTGTACCACTAATTCTCGAGTAGGAACCAATATGACAACACGTGGCGATTCGTTATTTTGAAATTTCCAATGTTTTAATAGGGGCAATAAATAGGCAAAGGTTTTACCCGTTCCCGTTTGTGCAATACCCATCATGTCTCTTCCGGATAGAATTACCGAATGTGATTTTTCTTGAATTGGGGTAGGATGTACAAATCCCAATTCGTCTAATGCTTTTTGAAGCGATTTTGGTAAATCAAATTCTAGAAAAGTTTTCATGGTCTCCATAAGGTGTTATTCGGTGGTAAAGAATCGCTTGTATGCAGATTGAATGCTAAGCGGCGATTTTAAAACCGTTTATATTATGTGCAAAGGTACATAAACTTTTTGTAATGATTTTTTACGAGATGTAACATAGTTTGTCTCATTTTTACTTACTTTACACTTTATATTTTTTAGGTGCGCAAGCCGGTCTAACCGAAATGAGAATGAACTATTCTAACTATCGATTTTTTACGTTTTGTTATTGTTTTTTTGCCTTAAGTGCTTTCGCGCAGGTAAAAGAGCAAGAGAAAGATAGTGCTAAAATTTACAAAGAAATTCATGATTTGTCGCAGAAAAGTAAGTTCAATAAACTTGTATATAAATTACTTTTTCGTCCTTCAGCATTGGTGGCTGATGTACCTGTTTCCCAAAAAAGTATTCACAACAAAGGAATTATTGCACATAAAGCTTCTGGAAAGATCATTCGGAATATTAGTATTGAAACCCTGGATCCGTTTGGTTATTCAATTAAAAATGAATCTAAAGTTCCTAAAAATGAAGTGGATCGTTTTGGAAATGCCATTCATATTAAGACCAAAGAATTTACAATTCGTAATTTATTATTATTCAAAAAGCACGATCGTTGCGATTCGTTGTTGTTGAAAGAAACCGAACGTTTGATTAGAAGTCAGCGTTATGTTAGGGAAGTAATCGTAGTTCCGGTTTTTATAGAAACATCTTCCGATTCGGTGGATGTAAAAATTAGAGTATTGGATTCATGGACGATGATTCCAAACGGGAGTTGGTCGGGAAGTCAAAATAGTGTAAAATTAACGGAGCGAAATATTTTAGGTTTTGGACATCAAATTTCAGGCGAAGTAGCCAATAGAATTGGCACTAAAGAACAAGCACGTTATGCCCAATATAGTGTAAATAACATTAAAAATAGTTTTGTTCGTTTGGATCTTACCTATGCCAATGAATACAATAACGATAGTAAACGAAGCATTGTCCTAACGAGACCTTTCTATTCTGTTGTCGCAAAAAATGCGGGAGGTTTGGAGTTTGAAAACAGACGACTCACCGAATTTTTTCCAGTTGCCGATACATTATTGGGTATACCTACCAAATATGAGTTTGTAGAGTATTGGTATGGTAGAGCATTCAAAATCAATGGAGAGCGAACTTTTGCTCAAAAAGTAACCAATTTAATTCTCGCATTCTCTTACAATCGAAGAGCATTTTCCCTACAACCCTCATCGCTGTATGATGTGACGCATTTTTTTACCGCCGAAAAGAACAGTATTGGTTATCTTGGAATTTCGCGGCAAAGGTTTTACCAAGATAAATTCATTTTCAATTATGATATTACCGAAGATATACCATATGGAGAGAATGCTGCTCTAGTAATGGGGTATCAAAATAAAGGCGATCGTTCGCGATGGTATTCGGGAATAGCACTTTCCCAAGGAAAAAAATATAGCTTCGGATATCTGAGTAGTTTTATAGAATGGGGAAGTTTCTACTACCAGGGTAAAACAGAACAAACTGCTTTTAAAATTGGAAGTAATTATATTAGTCCGTTATGGTATCTTGGTAAATGGAAATTGCGGCAATTTATAAAACCTACTTATATCTGGGGAAACAATCGCGATGCTTCATTTAAAGACCAACTTACCTTAAACAATTATTATGGTATTCAAGGTTTTAATAATCGCTTAACAGGTTCGCAAAAATGGTTGGTTTCGTTACAAACTCAAACCTATATGCCTGGTCTTTGGAATGGGTTCAGATTTAGTCCTTATATCAATGTTTCTATGGGTTCTTTGGCAAATAAAAATGCACTTTTTGATAGTAAGGTGTATTCAAAATTTAGTATTGGTATCCAAATAAATAATGATTATTTGGTGTTCAACAGTTTTCAAATTTCGTTTTCTTATTTTCCGTCGATACCTTTTGAAGGAACTAATTTATTAAAAACCAATTCGTTTGAAAATACCGATTTAACGATATCCGACTTTCAATTGGGTAAACCAGCTTATATACGTTATGAATGATTAAACGGTCAGTGAGAACAGCCTGGTTTCGGGAATTTTCCGAATCAAATGTAAATCGAAAGCCATGCAAATGTTACGCACAAAAGGTTTCCCTTTTTCAGTTATACTAATGGAATTCGCTGCAAGTAACAGTAAGCCGTCTTGTTCCAATTCGTATAAATGCTCAAGTACGATTGGTAATTCTGAAAATTGCAAACTTGGATCTTCCCAGGAGGTTTTGAAATGGCACATCAAATTTAAAATGTGTTTTCTTATGATGATGTCCTCAGCGCTGAGTAGGTGTCCGCGATAAACGGGAAGCGGATTTATAGCCAAGCGTGCATAATAATCTTCTATTGATTTTTCATTTTGCGCAAAGGCATACCAACTGTCGCTAATGGAAGAAACGCCTAGTCCTATCATTAGTTGGGTTTTTGAAGCTGTATACCCCATAAAATTTCGATGTAATTTTCCTTGCTGGGCCGAAGTAAATAAACTGTCATTTGCTAAGGCAAAATGATCCATTCCAATTTCGTGATAACCATTATTAGCTAATAATTTTTTACCCTCTTCATAGAGTTGTCGTTTTTCATGATCTCTAGGTAAATCATTATCATTAAAGCCTCGCTGTCCATTTCCTTTGATCCAAGGTATATGTGCATAACTGTAAAATGCCAAACGATCGGGTTGTAAAGAATTGGTTTTGTTGATGGTGTCTAAAACATTATCTAAGGTTTGAAAGGGTAAACCAAAAATTAAATCATGACCAATTGAAGTATATCCAATTTCTTTGGCCCAATAAGTAACTTTTGCAACGTTATGAAATGGTTGGATGCGGTGTATCGCTTCTTGTACATTTTTTGCATAATCTTGAACCCCAAAGCTAACCCGTCTAAAGCCCAAATCATACAAAGTTTGTAAATGTTGTTTGCTCGTATTGTTGGGGTGGCCTTCAAAACTAAACTCATAAGCTGCGGCACGTGTTGCTCGTTCAAAAATGCCATGGATTAGTATTTCTAAATTTTCGGGTGAGAAAAAGGTTGGCGTACCACCACCTAAATGGATTTCTTTGATGATGGGGCTACTCGCAAATAAATCACAATAGCCGTTCCATTCTTTTAATACGGCTTGAATATAAGGATGTTCTACTTCATGTCGTTTTGTAATGCGTTTGTTGCAACCACAAAACGTACACAAACTTTCACAAAAAGGGAGGTGAATATACAGACTGATGCCTTCGCTTGCATTGGATTCATTGAATGATCGAGTAATGCTGGCTTTCCATGCATCCTCATGAAATAAAGCATCATGCCAGTAGGGTACAGTAGGGTAACTCGTATAGCGAGGACCCGGTATGTTGTATTTTTGGATCAATGATAGTGACATAGAACTACAATTATTCAGCCAACGAAATTAGCGTCCTTTCGTGAACAAAAAAATGACATTTATCATCTGTAACAAATATTACAGACCATCGCGATTTTGAGTTGTATTTTTGTGGTATAAATTCAACGATAATGAATATAAAATTTAACGAAATAATTCAGTCTAAGGATTTGGTGTTAGTTGATTTTTATGCCGATTGGTGCGGACCTTGCAAAATGATGTCACCCATATTGCAAGAGGTAAAAGCAACTATGAAAGAGGCTGTAAAAATAATTAAGGTAAACGTAGACCAACATCAAGATCTCGCCTCTCATTTTATGGTGCGAGGAGTGCCAAAATTAATGCTATTTCAAGAGGGTAAAATGTTGTGGCGGCAATCGGGTGTATTGTCGGCGCCAGATTTAGTAAAGGTGCTAACCACACATATTAAATAGTACCTTGTTAGTATAAGTAACGGCTACTAGATAAAAAAAAATCCCGCTGAAGCGGGATTTTAAATTAAATATCGTCAAAATCAATATTGGTAAAACTTTCAGCGGATTTTACTTCGTCTGAAGTATCCGTGAAGTTCTCTCTTTTGAAATCTTTTTGATGTCTTTCTGAAATAACTTCTTCACCTTTTTGGTCCAATACAAAATCTACCATTTCGTCTAAAATTTCTCTAAACGCTGCAAAATCTTCTTTGTAAAGGTATATTTTGTGTTTTTTGAAATGAAAAGAACCGTCTTCTTCTGTAAATTTTTTACTTTCTGTAATGGTAACGTAGTAATCGTCTGCTTTGGTTGCTCTTACATCAAAGAAATAAGTTCTTCTTCCTGCTCGCAATACTTTAGAAAAAATATCTTCTTTTTCTATCATTTCATTTTCTCTCATAATCCTAGCTTTCAAGTTAATTAGTTATAGCGAATCAAAAATCTAAAAAAAAATCGGATAAAACAATAGTTTAGTTAATTTCTTTTTCCGAAAGTTGTTTCACATACAATTCTTTATAATATCCATTCAAGGCGATCAATTGATTATGAGTACCTTTTTCTATGATTTTACCGTCCTCTAAAATTAGGATTTCATCGGCATTTTTTGCAGACGAAACACGGTGGCTTACGATAAGTGTAGTTTTGTCTTTACAATACTCCAAAAGATTATTAAGTATGGTTTCTTCGGTTTCTGTATCCACCGCACTTAAACAGTCGTCTAAAAGCAATATCGGGGCGTTTTTGATGAGGGCACGCGCAATAGATACCCGCTGTTTTTGGCCTCCCGAAAGCGTAATACCGCGCTCGCCTAAAACGGTCTCATATGCGTCGTTAAAAAGCATAATGTTATCATGCACCACCGCTTTTTTAGCAGCAGTAATTACTTCTTCATTTGTAGCTAGTTCGTTACCAAATTTGATGTTGTTTTTGATGCTATCTGAAAACAAGAACGCATCTTGCGGCACCACACTTATTTGATTGCGTAAATCATACAAGTTTACCGATTTTATGGGTTGGCCATCAATAGTGATTTGTCCATCGTTGACATCATAAAGCCTGCTGATTAACGATAATATTGTCGATTTACCAGAACCTGTTTTTCCCAAAATTGCTAGTGTTTTTCCTTTTTCAAGCGTAAAGGAAATGTCCGACAAGGCCTTGATGTGTGTGTCTTCGTATTCAAAACTTACGTTGTCAAAAACGAGGTCTCCTTTGATTACTGTAGGTTCTTGTGTGGGGTTGGTAATTTCGGGTGCTTCTTTTAAAAATTCATTGATTCGTTTTTGAGAGGCTTCCGCTTCTTGTACTAATGAAGATACCCAACCCAAAGACGCCACAGGCCATGTAAGCATGTTAATGTATAAAATAAATTGCGCAATGACGCCGATACTTTTAATTTCAGGGTCGTTGTCAATATACATGGTACCACCCACATAGACCACAACGAGGTTGCTCAATCCAATGAGTAAAATCATCAACGGACCAAATAGCGAATTTACTTTTGCAAGGTCCATAGCTTTGCGATTGCTTTCTTGCGTAAGGTCTAAAAAATCGTTTTGTTTTTTACCTTCAATAGCGTAGGCTTTAATGACCCGAATACCAGAAAAAATTTCTTGCGTGAAGGTAAATAGATTGGATAGATTTTTCTGAAAAGCGCCGCTTCGTTTGTGAATTTCCGAACTGATTTTAAAAATACTGTAGGAGAGTAGTGGTAAGGGTAGTAACGAATATAGCGTCAATTTAGGTGAAATATTGTACATATAAATGACTACAATGGTAAAACGCATGATGGTATTTAACGAATACATCACAGCGGGACCCACATACATTCGTACCTTGCCAACATCTTCGCTGATTCGATTCATTAAATCACCAGTGCGGTTTCTTTTGTAGAAGTGTTGCGATAAATTTTGATAGTGGTTGAATATCTCATTTTTAAGATCAAATTCTACATAGCGCGACATTACAATGAGGGTTTGACGCATTAAGAACGTAAAAAAACCAGCAATGATGGTAGTCGCTAAAATGTAAAGAATGTTTTTGAGTAATTCATGCTGTAAGGTACCCACGTCTTTATGTGTCGATTTTACATAGTCTTCAATGACCTTGATGGAATTACCAATTAACTCTGGAGTAAACAAAGAAAAAATTTGGGCCACAATAGTAATCAACAACCCTAACAGGAAGCGATATTTATATTTGATAAAATATTTGTTTAAATATTGTAATTCTTTCATTGTATGCTATGTTGTGGTATTATTTTCGTACCAATTGCAATAATTTGTTATTGTATTGATAATGAGGTATTATTCAGTTTTATAACATTTCATTGCTAAATTATTAAAAAACAGATAAAATTTTAATTCAATTTAAAATTATTCGTAATATTGTAATCAAATTTTGAATACTATTCAATTTAAAACACAAGCATGACAGCAGATGTAATTAAAGCAAATGAGCTTCATAAAGTTGACCCTGTTTTTGGTCAAGTATCTTTTGATGGTCACGAACAAGTTGTATTTTGTAACGACAAAGATACAGGATTAAAAGCAATTATTGGAATACATAATACAGTTTTAGGACCCGCTTTGGGTGGAACACGCATGTGGAGTTATGCCAACGAATGGGAAGCGCTTAATGATGTGTTGCGTTTGTCGCGTGGAATGTCTTTTAAATCTTCGATTTCAGGTTTAAACTTAGGTGGTGGTAAGGCCGTTATTATTGGCGATGCTAAAACACTAAAAACGCCAGAATTGATGCGAAAATTTGGCGAATATGTTCATTCATTATCTGGAAAATATATTACGGCAGAAGATGTGGGTATGGAAACCAAAGACATGGATACTGTTCGTGAAGTAACGCCTTATGTAACCGGAATTTCGGAAGAAAAAGGAGG
>NZ_JBILKB010000059.1:0-12545 GCF_044376915.1 Flavobacterium sp. | reverse complement strand
CAATCCTTTCAACAGATTCGTAATACTAAGAATCGTACTTGCTTTTTCTATTTCTAACACTACAAAATTGGTTTTTCCTTTGACCAATTGCGATTTGAATTGCGCCACATCAAGAGCTCCTTTATCGTTAAAAGCAGCTTGTTTAACCCAAGGATAGTTTTTTGTCAAATACTCTTTTGAAGCTTCTTTTTTTGTACTAATAATGGCAACAACATTCCCGTTTTTTAGCTTGAAATATTGAAATAATTTAGCTTTCAATTGGTCTTCCGAAGGGATTGCATAATACAAATTAGGAAAGGATGAACCGCGTTCTTTTGATAGCGGCGATATGACCGGAATATCATATTTTGATAGCAATTGTGCTGTAGTTTCCACAAATGAATTTTGGAAAGGACCAATTACCACATCAACATTTGAAAAATCGTTTTTAGCAATAATTGATGCCACATTAGAGGTGTATTTTGAACTTTCCACATCATAAATTTTTACATTGACCGGAATTCCTAATGCCCTAGCCGAATCAATTGCCATCAAGGCACCTGAATAATAATCTAATGTTAGGTTTAAAAATTTATTGGTTTTTAGATGCTCTGTTCGGGTTTTAAGCGAATCGTTTTCAATTTTATTGATGTTAAAGGGCATAAACAAAACCAGATTTCTAGTTTTTGTTTTGGAAACCGTTTGCAGCAAATCTAGTTTTTCTTTGGCTATGACACTTAGCGGAAGTGCATTCTTTTTGGTAGGCAATATCAATTGGAATCCTTCCGACAATGCCTCTTTCACCGATGGATTTTTAGCTAATATTGCCTCAACAGTAATTCCGAATTTTCTAGAAATAGCATATAAAGTTTCTCCTTTTTGAACCACGTAGGTGGTATCGTTTGCCGAAGTTACAAGGGCTGAAAAACCATTTTTAGCAGGAATCATCAAGGTTTGATTTTCTTTGATTCCAGTACTGGCTTCCGGATTGAGTTTGAGGATTTCATTAGGTGATATTTCATATTTTTTGGCAATAGCATACAAGGTTTCCCCTTTAGCTACAACATGTGTTGCTTGCTTTTGTCCGAAAACAAAAACAAAATTCAAACATAAAATGAGCACCCAAATCTTTTTCATCCTATCGTATTTATTCCCATTCAATGGTTGCGGGTGGTTTTGAACTAATGTCATAGACCACACGATTGACCCCTCGAACGTTATTAATTATTTCATTTGAAATTTTCATTAAAAACTCATAAGGCAAATGTACCCAATCGGCAGTCATACCGTCGGTAGATTCCACTGCGCGTAACGCTACAACTTTTTCATAGGTACGCTCATCTCCCATTACCCCTACACTGTTTACCGGCAATAAGATCGCTCCTGCTTGCCATACTTTATCGTATAATCCGTGTTCTTTTAATCCGTTGATAAAAACGGCATCTACTTCTTGTAAAATAGCTACTTTTTCGGCGGTAATATCGCCTAAAATACGAATCGCTAATCCGGGTCCAGGAAACGGATGACGTCCTAATAATTCATCATCAATACCCAAGGATCTCCCTACGCGACGTACTTCATCTTTGAACAACATACGCAAAGGCTCTACCACTTTTAATTTCATAAAATCAGGTAAACCACCTACATTGTGATGTGATTTAATGGTTGCAGATGGACCGCCCGTTGCCGAAACAGATTCAATAACATCGGGATATATGGTACCTTGACCCAACCATTTTACATCGGTCAGTTGGTGTGCTTCATCATCAAAAACTTCGATAAATGCTTTTCCAATCGCTTTTCGTTTGGCTTCTGGATCATCTAAACCCGCTAAGGCATCCAGAAAACGTACCGAAGCATCAACTCCTTTTACGTTCAATCCCATTCCTTTATATTGATCCAATACGTTTTGGAATTCATTTTTACGCAATAATCCATTGTTTACAAAAATACAGTATAAGTTTTCACCAATGGCTTTATTTAATAAAACCGCAGCTACTGTAGAATCCACTCCGCCAGATAATCCTAAAACTACTTTATCATCACCAATTTTGGCTTTCATATCTGCAATTACTTCTTCCACAAATGCATTTGGAGTGAAGGTTTGTTCCACTTTTGCAATTTTAACTAAGAAATTTTCTAACATTTGTTTTCCATCAGTAGAGTGGTAAACCTCTGGGTGAAATTGAATGGCATAAGTCGTTTCGCCTTCAATTTTATACGCTGCATTTGCCACATCTTTTGTACTGGCAATCATGACTCCGTTTGTAGGTAATTTTTTGATGGAATCGGAATGCGACATCCATACTTGGCTGTTTTCTGAAACGCCTTCCAAAAACACTTCGTTTTCTTTAATGAAAGAAAGATTGGCTCTTCCGTATTCTCTAGTATTGGAAGCGGCTACTTCGCCACCTGAAAAATGCGCTAAATATTGTGCACCATAACAAACCGCTAACAAAGGTTTTATACCTCTAATTTCAGATAAATCTGGATGCAATGCTTCTTCTGATCGCACCGAACATGGACTTCCGCCTAAGATTACCGCTTTATAAGACGATAAATCCGATGGGATTTTATCGAATGGGAAAATTTCACAAAAAATATTCAGTTCTCTTACTCTACGTGCAATTAATTGGGTGTATTGCGAACCGAAATCTAAAATTAATACGTTGTTCATTATTTTAAAGTTTGAAGTTAGAAGTTAGAAGTCGGAAGTTAAAAACTTTACGAAAAAAAACTTAAAACTCAGTTGTGTGTTTTATTTTATTTTTTGACTAATAATAGAAACTAATTACTAATTACTCTTCACTAATCACTATAATATTAATATTCAAATGTTCCGTATTCCGAAACTATGGTTAATTTTTTTCGATCGGATGTTTCAACGCGACCAACAATCTGTGCATCTATATGAAATGATTTTGAAATTTCAACAATGTCTTGCGCTACATCTGCAGGAACATACAATTCCATACGATGACCACAATTGAAAACCTGGTACATTTCTTTCCAATCGGTTTTAGAATTCTCTTGAATCAATTGGAATAAAGGGGGTACTGGAAACAAATTATCCTTAATTACGTGAACGTTGTTTACAAAATGCAGCACTTTGGTTTGCGCACCTCCACTGCAATGCACCATACCG
Source organism: Flavobacterium sp. (assembly GCF_044376915.1). Classification (GTDB taxonomy): domain Bacteria; phylum Bacteroidota; class Bacteroidia; order Flavobacteriales; family Flavobacteriaceae; genus Flavobacterium. Next base: position 9,421 of record NZ_JBILKB010000059.1, on the reverse strand, counting down.
TGGATTTGATTTGAATTGTATTTTGATAGTATCTTTTTAATCACTGGAGCGTACGTTCTAGTAGGAGACAACACTAATTTACCGGCATTAATTGGACTATTTTCAACCGAATCTGTCAATTGAGTTTGACCCGAATACACCAATTCATTAGGAACCGAAGCATCAAAACTTTCAGGGTATTTGGACGCCAAATAGTTGGCAAAAACATCGTGACGTGCGGAAGTTAAACCATTACTTCCCATACCGCCATTGTACTCGGTTTCATAAGTTGCTTGACCAAAAGAGGCCAATCCAACAATGACATCACCCGCTTGAATAGTCGCATTATCAATTACATCGGCACGTTTCATACGAGCCGTAACGGTAGAATCTACAATAATAGTTCGAACCAAATCACCCACATCGGCAGTTTCACCTCCTGTTGAATGTATGGTAACACCGTGTTTTTTCAATTCCAAAATTAGTTCTTCTGTACCGTTGATAATTGCCGAAATAACTTCAGCTGGAATTAGATTTTTATTTCTTCCGATGGTAGAAGACAATAAAATATTATCGGTTGCTCCTACACACAATAAATCGTCAATATTCATAATTAACGCATCTTGCGCAATGCCTTTCCAAACCGAAACATCACCCGTTTCTTTCCAATACATATAAGCCAAAGACGATTTTGTACCAGCTCCATCGGCATGCATAATAATGCAATATTGGTCATCATTCGTTAAATAATCTGGGATGATTTTACAAAATGCCTGCGGAAACAAACCTTTATCGATGTTTTTTATCGCGAGATGTACATCTTCTTTTGAAGCCGAAACTCCGCGTAAATTATAGCGATTGCTAGTGTCAGAACTCATGAATATATTGTGTTGTTGTTGTCTTGCAAAGATAGTTTTAAAATTTAGAATTTAGAAGTCTGAATTTAGAAAAAATTAGATTTTTATCACATAAATTCCGTCTACCACCTCTGAAACATGTTGTGTTGTTTGAATGTTTTCTATGGTAAATGAGGTATAACATTCTTCAACTTTTTCGGAAACATCATGTGTAATGGTAATTTCACTAAAGGCTGATGTTTCCTCGTTTGATAAGGTTATAATTAAGGAATTATTGGTCAAATTTCGAGTATCAGGAAACAACTGAATCAAATTTGAATTGGGAATGAAGCGAAACGGAATCGCTTCTCCCTCTGAATCAACTACGCTAATTTGTGTAGGCAAAAACGTTTCATTTTCAAAAACATTTTGTTGGGAATAATTTCCAATAACATTCACAAAAAAGGAAGCCGGTGTAGCCCGATCACCTTCCAAACATTTATCACAACTCATGCTTACGAACAAGCCCAACATAAGTACAAAGTACGTTATCTTTTTCATAGGTATATTTATTTGCTTAGTATTTCGATTTCTACACGTCTGTTAGCAGCTGCCTGCACTTCGTTTGCTTCAGGAATTGGAAAAATGGGTTGCGACACTCCAAAACCTTTCGTTTGTATGCGATACTGTGGTATGCCATTGTATACCAAAAACCGCTTAATTTGTTTGGCTCGATCAGACGACAAATTGCGATAATCTTTATCGATACAACAAATATGACCTTGAATCTCGATTTTAAGATTTTCGTTATTTTGCAGTACAAACAGCAAATCATAAAGGGCTCCTTGCGATTCGGGAACCGTAGCAAATGTATTTTGATAAAAATTAATGTTTTTTAATACAATTTTTGTTCCCACTTTAGCCCATTTAACTTTTTCTGCTAAGGTAGCATTCTCAGGAAGAGGCGGCACATCAATAGGCGTTACTATTCCTAAAATTTCATTTTCCTTGTATACCTCTTTTTCTGTCAAGAAATGTAGAGTTGCTTTTCGATTTTCGGCTTTATTAAGAGAGGTAGCGCCTTTTTCGCCCAAAGAAATGCTTTTATAATCAGATCTAATGTTGATTTTTCCATTGACTTGATCAAAAATATAGCGAACTCTTTTTTGCGACAAGGTATCATTGTAGCCTATTGAACCAACTTCGTCGGTTGAACCTGTTATCGATAAAATTTTTGAAGTTTTATTTTGGACTATCCAATCATTTAATTTGCTCAATTCGGCAGGTTGCAATTCAAATTTATTAGTTTCAAAATACACCGTGAATTGCTCTTGCGAAAAGCCACAAAAACCGATGCAAAAAAACAGTATTAATCCGAAATATTTCATAAGGCTATTTTAGACGCAATATAAGATAAAATTACCAAAGTTAAATTTCAATAATTTAAATTTTAACTCTGCGGTTTTCGTTGTGTTCTTCTTCAGTACTTACAGAAATTTTATGATTGAGATGCAAATTTCCAAAACTTTAATATTGCAATCGGTTTTTTATCTTTTTAGTGCGGAACTACTCTCAACATAGCAAATGATACTCCATGAAACAAAAAAATCCCGATGTAAATCGGGATTCTATATATACGCTATTTTCTATACGCTTAATTCTTTACTGGAATATTTTCTAAAATTTCCACAACAAACTTCCAAAACTTCTGTGACGATGAAATGGAGGCTCTTTCATCCGGGCTGTGTGCGCCGTGAATAGTGGGTCCAAAAGAAATCATGTCCATGTTGGGATAATTCGTACCTAAAATACCGCATTCTAATCCAGCATGGCATGCCACTACTTTTGGAGCAGAGCCGTTTTGTTTTTCGTAAATTGATGTCAGTACCTCTAAAATTTCAGAATTTACGTTGGGTGTCCAACCGGGGTAGCTTCCACCAAACTCTACTTCGCAACCAAACAATTCGTATGCAGAACGCAAAGCATTGGCCAAATCCATTTTAGAAGTTTCAACGGATGAACGCGTTAAATTCTGAATCGAAATGTGTCCGTCTTTCACAATCACACGAGCAATGTTATTCGAAGTTTCTACCAAATCTTCCATATCGGCCGACATTCTATACACGCCATTGTGTGCCGCATAGATCGCTCGTAGTAAACCTTCTTGTACGCCTAAATCCATTACTTTCGCTGGAACCACATCGTTTTTAACGATAGCAATGGTTAAATTGGGTTCCATCGTTTTGAATTCGGTTTTGATATCACCAATTACTTCTTGCATGTCAAACACAAAGGCTTCATCATACATTTCGGCAATAATAACTTTAGCGACACTTTCTCTCGGAATGGCATTGCGTAAACTTCCGCCCGAAACTTCAGCAATTTGTAACCCAAAATTCTCAAACCCGTCAAACAACAAACGGTTCATAATTTTGTTGGCATTTCCTAATCCTTTGTGAATATCCATTCCAGAATGCCCACCTTGTAAACCTTTAACGGTAATGGTATATCCCACAGAACTTTCGGGCGTTTCTTCTTCGCTGTAACTTCTTGTAGCAGTTACGTCGATGCCACCCGCACAACCGATGTCAATTTCGTCGTCTTCTTCGGTATCTAAATTCAATAAAATTTCACCTTTAAGTATACCACCTTTTAAGTTCAAAGCACCGGTCATTCCGGTTTCTTCGTCTATTGTAAACAAAGCTTCAATAGCAGGATGTTTGATAGTAGTTGCTTCCAATATCGCCATAATCATCGCTACTCCTAGCCCATTATCAGCCCCAAGCGTTGTTCCGCGGGCACGAACCCAATCACCATCGACATACATATCAATTCCTTGGGTATCAAAATCAAAAGTAGTATCGTTATTTTTTTGATGCACCATGTCCAAATGCCCTTGAAGGACAATCGGTTTGCGGTTTTCCATTCCGGGAGTTGCAGGCTTGCGAATGATTACGTTTCTAATTTCGTCTTCAAACGCTTCTAGTCCTAAACTATTTCCGAAATTCTTCATGAATTCAATCACACGCTCTTCTTTTTTAGACGGACGCGGTACCGCATTTAAATCGGCAAATTTATTCCAAAGCGGTTTGGGCTCCAGATTTCTAATTTCTTGGCTCATATTTTTTTGTTTCAAGTTTCAAGTTTATGGTAACAAAGTTACAAAGTAAAATTGCTTTACAAATTGAATTGTGATTATATTTACGTTTTAAAAAATGCTGTGAAAAGAAAATTCATCCTTCCATTGTCCCTTATCCTACAAATCATCGTGGTAAAAACGATAGGTTTATTTCCTGATTTTGTTGAAACTTGGTACAGCAAAGGTTTTTATCCCAAGTTAACCCATGCCTTTCGAACGGCATGGGGTGGGTTGCCCTTTTCGTTTGGCGATGTACTTTATTTTATCGTGATAGGATTCTTAATTCGATGGATTTGGAAACACCGAGTTGGTTTTTTTACCGAATGGAAAAATAACGGATGGGCCATTTTGAGTTGGATTTCGGTGTTTTATTTTTTCTTCCATTTGCTTTGGGGCATGAACTATTACCGGGTTCCGTTGCACGAAAAACTACAGCTAAACAAAGACTATTCGGTTGAACAATTGCGCATTTTTACCGAAAAAATGTTGGTCAAAACCAATGAACTGCAATTGCAAATCACAAAAAAAGATGCTGTAGCTGTAGTAATTCCCTATTCGGATGCGGAAATTTACAATTTAGCCGTAAAAGGATACCAAAAACTACCACGCGATTTAAACGAATTCCATTACAAAAACCAAAGCATTAAAAACTCTTTATTTAGTTTGCCTTTAAGTTATATGGGATTTGGTGGTTATTTTAATCCATTTACCCATGAAGCCCAGGTCAATAATTTGAAGCCCAAATATACATCGCCTTTAACAACCTGTCATGAGATAGCACATCAAACGGGCATTGGCAGCGAAAGCGAATGCAATTTCATAGGATTTGTTACGGCCAGCAAACACGATGATTTGTATTTTCAATATTCGGGCTATAGTTTTGCTTTGCGTTATGGCATTACCAATCTAGAAGCATTAAAAGAAGGAAGCTCTAAACCTTTTTTAAAAAAAATCAATAGAGGTGTCTTGAAAAATTTTGAGGAAAGCGAGTTGTTTTGGACGCAACACAATACACCAATCAATACCTTTTTTGAATGGTTTTATGATAAATTCTTAAAAGTCAACCAACAAAAAGAAGGTATGGAAGGGTATAGTAAATTTGTCGGACTTGTTATTGGGTACGAAAAAATGTAACAAAATAGACCATTCAACTACCAATGAGTATGAAATCTGAATCGGAAGCACTTTTTGTCAAACAACTCAAAGAAAATCAGAATATAATCCACAAGATTTGTCGGTTATATACTACTGATGCCGATGCGCATAAAGATTTGTTTCAAGAAATAACCATTCAGTTATGGAAAGCCTTTCCAAACTTTAGAGGGGATTCAAAATTTACTACTTGGGCCTACCGCGTGGGCTTAAACACTGCCATCACTTTATACCGAAAAAAGAAGAGAACCATTGATACTATTGAATTTGATAATACGTTTCATAGGGTTACTCAAGAGGATTATAATTTTGAAGAAGAAGAACGATTAAAATTACTGTACAGCGCGATTAGCGAGCTAAATGACATTGAAAAAGCACTTGTCTTCTTGTATTTAGAAGATAAAGACTATACTGAAATTTCAGAAACATTAGGAATTACAGAAGTGAATGCACGGGTAAAAATGAATCGTGTGAAGGGAAAATTAAAAAAAATATTAAATCCGTAATTATGGATGTATTAGACCTATTAAAAAAAGACTGGAAGAAAAAGGAGCACATCTTTGATCAAGTCTCTGAAAACGAAATTTACAACATGTTGCACAAAAGATCATCTTCTATAGTAAAGTGGATCTTAATCATCAGCATACTCGAATTTGTAATCTTGAACGGATTAGGCTTCGTGATTTCCAATAAGGAAATTGAAAATTTTGAAAAGCTTCACCCCTATTTGAACCTTATTGAAAAAGCCAATTATTTTATTTTATTGGGCTTCATCTACCTGTTTTATAAAAATTATAAAAGCATCAGTGTGATGGATTCATCCAAAAAACTGTTACAAGATATATTTAAAACCCGAAAAACTGTTAATTTCTATATTTATTGGAATATATTTATCAGCTGCTTTTTGGGAACATTTGGAGTGATTGATGGATTCAACAAAGGAATTGGAGATGGTAACGGTTCGCATACAGAATTTTCTACAGTAACCTATATTCTTATTTTTGGATTCAGTTTGCTATTGGTTTTTGGGCTGATTATTGGTTTTTACAAATTACTCTACGGGATATTGTTGCACCGCTTGAACAAAAATTACAAAGAGCTCCAAAAAATGGATTTATAAAAAAAGGGTATTGAACGATCAATACCCTTTTTTTTATTTTATTGCGATTAATAACGCCACATGCGTTCTTTATCTAATTTCGCTTTTTCTTCCAATTCTTCAGCGGGGAGTACTTTTAATAAAGAAGGATGTTGTTCAATTGCAAATTCAATCATTTCTACTACATCCTCTACAGTAGCCGTTTCATAATCTATTTTTAACGGTTCTTTAATCACCATAGACTGTAAAATACCTTTCTTTTTAATAAGCAATCCTTTGCGATCAAAAGAACGTCTAAAACCATCAATTACAATAGGAACCACAATGGGTTTGTGCTGTAATATAATGTGCGCTGTTCCTTTTCGAACGGGTTTAAAAGATCGTGTGGTACCTTGAGGAAAGGTAATAACCCATCCGTCTTCTAGAGCTATTTTAATGTTTTCAGTATCGTTTGGATTGACCTCTTTTTTTTCATCAACATCTTTCCCTTTGGCTCGCCAAGTACGTTCTACAGTAATAGCACCAGCATAGGCTAAAATTCGAGGCAACCAACCTTCTTCCATGGTTTCTTTAGCCGCAACATAGTATAAATTGAGCTTTGGATTCCACAAATAAAACACATTTTTAATATTATTTTCCCTTCCTTTTAAACTAGCATTAAACACATGAAACATGGCCACCACATCTGCAAAATACGTTTGGTGATTCGAAATAAACAAAACATTGGTATCGGTTAAATTCCGAATGATTTCAGAACCTTCAATATGCAGCGTATTGAAACTCTTATAGCGTCGATGGGTTAAAAACCCTGCGATGCGAATCAACCACGTTTTTAAAAATAATATATGTCCGAAAGGATTTCTTTTAAATAATCCCATAGTCTATTACGGTTATACAAAATAAGTAGGCAAATGTAGTAAAATCGAGCATTTTAAAAAGTAAAAATGAATAAAATCACAAATTAACGATGGACTTTTAAATAATTGCTTTTACTAGTAGGACATGGCATTCTTAATGACTTCTTTTAATTCGCTCATCATCATTGCGGTGGCACCCCAAACCACATACTTATCTACCTGAAAAGCAGGGACTTCAATAGTAGCTGCGTAGGAAGTAGACATTGTTACTTTTGTAAGAATTTGCTCATCCAAAAAATCGGCAACAGAAAGTTCTAATACTTTTTTAACCTCTGTAGGATCCGGGATAAAAGTCAATTCTTCGTGTGCTACCCCCATAAAGGGTGCCACTAAAAAATTACTGGGTGGAATGTAAATTTCACTAAACGTCTTAATCAATTGGATTTGATGTGGCGCTATGCCAACTTCCTCATGGGTTTCACGCAATGCCGTTTCGGCCAAATTAGCATCGGACAATTCCACCTTACCTCCTGGAAACCCAATCTGTGATGAATGCACTCCTGGGTAAGAATTTCGAACAATCAAAGCCAAATGAGTCGTTTCGTTTTTGGGATAAAATAACATTAGTACAGCTGCTTTTTTAGGGTTTTTATCCAAATAATGGGTTTCATCCATATAAGAAATACGTTCTAAAGGTGCCATTTTTATATGTGCGTCTCGAGAAAGCAGCGATTCTTTTTCTATCTTTGGAAGGTGTTTAACAAAATCCGTAAAAAGCATACTATTGCATTTAATTCATTTAAAGATAATGATTTTTAAGCAGAGTAAACTTACATAAATTAATAATATGTTCAGTAAAGAAGAAGCGCTACAAATAAAAAAAGATTTTTGGATTGCATTCGCAGAAGCCTATCCTAGAAAATGGTTACTCTACAACACCAAGATCAAAGATGTCACATTTAAATTTTATGTTGATAATAAAAAAGCGCAAGTGCTATTGGATATTGAGCCCAAAGATGAAGAAAAAAGAAAAATTTACTTTGAAAAAGTATTCTCGTTGAAGACCATTCTTTTAGAAAAATATATAGAAGAAGCCATTTTTGAGCGTAATTATTATTTAGAAAGCGGAAAAATAATCAGCCGCGTTTGGGTTGAAAAAACAGGCATTAGTATAAACAACAAAAACACTTGGGAAGCTGTTTTTGAGTTTTTTAATGATAATATGGATGCATTTGAGCGGTTTTTTTATGAAAATCAAGATTACATTAAAGATCTAGAAATTAACACTTAGTATATGTTTTTTATATCTTGTTTAACTAAGTAATTATTTTGCTTCGATTATATTTGAAAAAAAATAACCCACATGAGAAATCTAGCTGTTATTCTTGTAGTAAGTATTGTGTACTCTTGTACCGGTCAAAACCAAAACCCAACACCAATGAACATTGCCGTAAAAAAAACCGAAGCCGAATGGAAAGCCAAACTTTCCGAATTGGAATATGACGTATTGAGAAATAAAGGTACTGAGCGACCATTTACTGGGGAATATCACAATCATTTTGAAATGGGAAAATATGTTTGTGCTGGATGTGGTAATGATTTATTTACTTCCGACACAAAATTTGACTCACATTGTGGTTGGCCTTCCTTTGATTCAGCCATAAAAGGTTCGGTTATCTATAAAAAAGACAACAGTTATGGCATGGAGCGCATCGAAGTCATGTGTGCAAAATGCGAAGGACACTTGGGGCACGTTTTTGATGACGGTCCAAAAGAAACAACCGGACAACGTTTTTGCACGAATTCTGTTTCCATCAAATTTGTTCCAATAAGAAAGTAACCAACTAAGACAATACACAAAATCCGACTCTTTGTCGGATTTTTTTTTGAAGCACAACAGCTGTATTTGCAGACCAGTCGTCGTGTGTTCCGTTGTAGTCCCTTCGGGCGCTGTCACTTCACCCACGGCTATACTTGACGGGTTGTACTGCAAAACTATTAAAGCCGATAGCGCGGATTTATAATCCGTGCCCACAAAACGCATAAAAACAAAAAAGCCTGTTCGTTTGAACAGGCTTTTCAAAAAAAGGCGGCGAACCGACCAGCCTTGGCGGGGAACGCGGCGTACCTATAAAAAAAATAACCCCAGCTTAAAAAGCTGGGGTTACTAAAAAAAGGCGGCGACACGAACGCAGTGACTGCGCCGAACCGCTTGAAAACAAAAAAGCCTGTTTCGTTAGAAACAGGCTTTTCAAAAGAAAGGCGGCGACATACTCTCCCACATAACTGCAGTACCATCTGCGCAATCGGGCTTAACTTCTCTGTTCGGAATGGGAAGAGGTGAGCCCCGACGCAATAA
>NZ_JBILKB010000119.1:0-4076 GCF_044376915.1 Flavobacterium sp. | reverse complement strand
CTTTAATTGGTAATTCAAAATCTAAATATTCCATAATCGGTTTATTAGGGTTTGGTTTTTAATCGTACAAAGATAAAATTTTCAATTGACTTTGTAAACTTATCTTGAATTAGTTGTTATTTTTTTTGTAACCTTTTAGTATTCCGTTTGCAATTACGGTTGCTAAAATGATAAGCGCACCTATATAGAACAAGGGTGCCATTTGTTCTTTGTCTTTAAAAATAAAATAGGCTAATATAATTCCGTAAATGGGTTCTAAATTGATGGTTAGCATTACGGTGTAAGGGCTCAAGTATTTCATTACCGCTGTAGAGGCTATAAAAGCATAAGCAGTACAGACCGAACTCAATATCAATAGATAAACCAAATCGGAAGTACTGAGTTGGAAAAAATCGGCCGAAAAACTATTGGTAAACAACAATGAAATGGAAAAAAACAATACGCCTCCAGATAATTCATAAAACGAAATAAGCGTGGGTTCATACGTTTTAACAAACTTGCTATTGATTACCGCAAAGGAAGCCGAAAGAAAAGCCGAAATCAAGGCCAAAACAATGCCTTCTACATACTGGGTTTCTACATTGAAAATAATAGTGAGTCCGGCAATAACAATCAGTCCGAAGAAAATCTCATACCACACTATCTTTTTTCCAAAAAACAAGGGTTCGATTAAGGACGCAAAAAATGCACCTGTGGAAAGACAGGCCAAAGTAATGGAAACATTTGACACTTTAATGGCCCTAAAAAATGTAAACCAATGCAAAGCAATAATCAGTCCAGCTACTAAAAATTTAAAGAGAGTCACTTTAGGAATGCGAATGGGAATGCGTTTGTAGCGAATGTATCCATAAATGAAGAGCACCGCAAAAAGCATACGAAACCACACCAAGGGTAAGGCATCCAACGAAATTAGTCTTCCGAGTATGGCTGTAAAACCCCATATGAATACAATGAGGTGCAGTTGCAAGTAACTCTTTACACTATCGCTTGGCATTGCGCAATAATTTATAAGCTAATATTCCAAAAACAATATTGGGCAACCAGACCGCAATAAATGGCGAAATACTCGATTTTTCGGCCAAAGTACCAAACACTTTATCAAAGAAAATAAAGACAAAGGCAATAACGATTCCGATGGCAAGATTGATTCCCATTCCTCCTCTTCGTTTCATAGAAGATACCGCCACGGCAATTATGGTTAAGATAAACGCCGAAACCGGCAAACTGAATTTTTTATAAAAAACAACCAAATACGTATTGATGTTGGCGTTTCCACGCGATCGTTCTTTATTGATAAAAGCATTCAACTGACCAATGGTCATGGTTTCTGCCACATATACCACGGGCGTTAAATCATCGGGTTCAAAATTGTATTTCACCGAAATTTTATCGCGCTTGATCAATTGATCGTCCATAGCACCCACAATACGTTTGTTGTAATTGTATAACACATAGATTTTTTTCAATTCGTCGTAATGAATGCGATTGGCATTGACTTTTTCCAGCAATTGGTTGTCTTTGATGCGTTCAAAAGTAAAATTAAAACCCGTTTGTGACATGTAGTTGTAATTACTTACGTAGATATTTTCTTCAATGTTTCCTTCCTTTTTAATTTGTCTGAAAATATCTGAAGTTTCTCTGGTTTTATTATTTCCCTTTAAATTTTGATACCTGAAATCATTAAATCCTTTGCTCGCTTTTGGTACTAAAAAAAATCCCATAATAAGCGAAAAAAAAGAAACAATTATTGCTCCGTAAATAAAAGGACGTAAAAACCGACTGAAGGAAATTCCCGAACTCAAAATAGCGATAATTTCAGTATTATTGGCCAACTTAGACGTGAACCAAATGATGGACAAGAACAAGAAAATAGGAAATAGCAAATTGGCAAAATAGATTGTAAAATCGCCATAATAAATTAAAATGTCTTTCAGTGGGATTTTCTTCTCAATCATCTTATTCACTTTTTCAGACACGTCTATGGTAATTCCAATAGGAATAAACATCATCAACATAACTGTAAATGTGACTAAATAACGTTTTAATATGTATTTGTCTATTATTTTCATATTTTAAGTTTCATATTTAGCTCCGTTCTGCTTCTCCTAGAGTCAGGTTTACTTCCATCACCCATCACCATTCACCCAACACCCATTACCTTTATAAACGTTGACTCATTTGTACTACCATTTTATCTTTCCAAGCTCTAAAGGTTCCTGCTATAATTTGGCGTCTGGCTTCGCGAACCAACCACATGTAAAACCCTAAGTTGTGTATCGTAGCAATTTGTTTTCCTAAAAATTCATCGGCGGCAAATAAATGGCGCAAATACGCTTTTGAATATTCGGTATCTACCCAGGTGTGTCCCATTTCATCGATGGGTGAAAAATCGGCTTCCCATTTTTTATTTTTCATGTTCATGGTGCCGTGCGCTGTAAACAACATACCATTTCGAGCATTTCGCGTAGGCATTACACAGTCAAACATATCGATACCTAAGGCGATGTTTTCTAAAATATTGATAGGCGTTCCTACCCCCATTAAATAGCGGGGTTTATCTTCTGGTAGAATCGCAGTTACCACTTCGGTCATCGCATACATTTCTTCTGCGGGTTCTCCTACAGATAAGCCTCCGATCGCATTTCCTTGAGCGCCAGCATTGGCAATATATTCAGCCGATTCTGCTCTCAAATCTTTATACGTACTTCCTTGAACTATAGGAAAAAACGTTTGTTCATACCCGTATTTGAAGGGTAATTTTTCTAAATGATTAATACATCGGTCTAGCCAACGGTGCGTCATGTGCATCGAACGTTTGGCATAGCGATAATCGCATGGATAAGGTGTGCATTCGTCAAAAGCCATGATGATATCAGCACCAATGGTGCGCTGAACTTCCATTACATTCTCAGGCGAAAAGAAATGATACGATCCGTCAATATGCGATTTAAATTTTACGCCTTCTTCTTTAATTTTTCGATTAGAGGACAACGAATACACTTGGTAACCCCCTGAATCGGTTAATATGTTTCGATCCCAATTCATAAATTTATGCAAACCACCCGCAGCTTCTAAAATTTTAGTTTGCGGCCGTAAATACAAATGATAGGTATTTCCCAATATAATATCGGGATTGATGTCTTCTCTCAACTCGCGTTGGTGCACCCCTTTTACCGAGGCAACGGTTCCAACGGGCATGAATATAGGGGTTTCAATAACTCCGTGATCGGTTGTTATTTTTCCGGCTCTGGCTTTGCTTTGTGGGTCTTTGGTAATTAAATCAAACTTCATAGTATGCTTTTACGAAACGCAAATATAATTGAATTAGAATTTAGTCTCGAAGTTTCGGGATAGAATTTAGAATTATTTATGAAAAGGAGTTTTGAATTACGAATTACGAGGTAAGAGTTGGAAGTTGGGAGATGGAAGTTGGGAGTATTGAATTACGAATTATCAATTATGAATTACGAGGGACGAGTTGGGGGTATTGAATTACGAATTATTAATTAGGAATTACGAGGTAAGAGTTGCGAGTTGGGAGCTGGGAGTTGGGAGATGGAAGTTGGGAGATGGGAGTTGGGAGTTTTGAATTACGAATTATTAATTATGAATTACGCGGTAAGAGGTACGATTTACGAGGTACGGTTTACGATTTACGAATAACGACTAACTATCAACAATTCTTAATAACTTCTTATAAAATGATTTGTAGCAGCAAAAAAATAAAATTACTTTTGTGGTCATATAACAAATATTCTATCATAAATGTCTAACACACAACAACTACACGATTTTACAACACAAGTTCGAAGAGATATTCTTCGTATGGTTCACGCCGTAAATTCTGGGCATCCAGGAGGTTCTTTGGGCTGTGCCGAATTTTTGGTTACCCTTTACCAAGATGTTATGCAACGCAACGCAGGTTTTGCTATGGACGGCATTAACGAAGATATTTTCTTCTTATCGAACGGACACATTTCGCCTGTATTTTACAGCGTATTGGCCAGAAGTGGGTATTTCCCTGTTGCTGAATTGGCAACGTTTAGAAAACTGAACTCGAGATTACAAGGTCACCC
>NZ_JBILKB010000118.1:0-4098 GCF_044376915.1 Flavobacterium sp. | reverse complement strand
AACCGAAATGTTGAACAATTTATCGAGCGACGAAATCCAATTGGAAATGTCGATGCCAAACCGTGCAGGAATTTTAACTCCAGTAGATGGCCTAGATGAAGGTGAAACCGTTACCATGTTAGTAATGCCAGTTATGCTGAGCAATTAATAAAAATATAAACCAACCTTAACTTAAAAACCACTGAGCTGTAAAGCGAAAGTGGTTTTTTAATTTTAATTTAAACGCAAAAAGCTCGAAAATGCTGTGAACTTCTTGATATACTTTTTGGGACTTAGTGCAACAACTCCCTTTAAAAAAACTTCTAACTTCCAACTTCTAACTTCTAACTTTAATTTATCTTTGCACATTAAAGTAAAAAGATGATTCCACAAGAAACCATAGTTGCACTAGCCACACCTTCAGGAGCAGGTGCTATTGCTATTATTCGATTATCTGGTAAAGATGCTTTAACTATAGCGGCTCAGGTATTTGATTCGGTTTCTGGAAAAGACATTACCCAGCAAAAATCACATACGTTACATTTGGGTCACATTGTTGATGATACCAAAGTACTGGATCAAGTTTTGCTCTCTATTTTCAAAGGTCCGAATTCCTATACAGGTGAACATGTAGTTGAAATTTCGTGTCACGGTTCGGTTTTCATCCAACAACAAATCATACAATTGCTACTCCGAAAAGGAGCAAAAATGGCGCAAGCCGGAGAATTTACCTTACGTGCTTTTTTAAATGGAAAGTTAGATTTATCACAGGCTGAAGCAGTGGCTGATTTAATTGCATCGGATAACGAAGCGAGTCATCAAATTGCCATGCAACAAATGCGGGGCGGATTCAGTAATGAAATTGCCAAATTGCGTGAAGAACTGCTAAATTTTGCTTCCTTAATCGAATTGGAATTAGACTTCGCCGAAGAAGATGTTGAATTTGCCGATCGAACCGCTTTTCATGAATTGATCAACCGCATTGAATTTGTACTGAAACGATTAATTGACTCGTTTTCCGTTGGAAACGTAATTAAAAATGGGATTCCGGTGGCAATTGTTGGCGAACCAAACGTAGGAAAATCAACTCTTTTAAATGCATTATTGAACGAAGAACGCGCCATAGTCTCTGATATTGCGGGAACAACTCGTGATACGATTGAAGATGAATTGGTCATTAACGGCATTTGTTTCCGATTTATTGATACCGCAGGAATACGCGAAACAAAAGATGTAGTAGAAAGCATTGGAATTCAAAAGACATTTGAGAAAATTGAACAAGCGCAGGTTGTAATTCTTTTGCTAGACGCAAAAGAATTACAAATTTCAGGTTTAAAGTTTCAGGTTGAAATCGAGAAAATTAAAAACAAATTTCCTCAAAAACCACTTGTAGTTATCCTAAACAAAGTTGATTTGCTTTCTATAAATGAAGTTGAAACAATTCGCCAAGAACTTGAAACTTTAAACCTAAAACTTGAAACTATTTCAGCCAAACAAAAAGTTGGTATTGACGAACTTAAAAATACCTTACTTTCTTTTGTAAATACGGGTGCTTTACGCAATAATGAAACCATTGTAACCAATACGCGTCATTATGACTCATTACTCAAAGCCTTAGAAGAAATTCAGAAAGTGAAATGGGGCTTAGACTCTGGAATTTCATCTGATTTAATGGCAATTGATATTCGAAGTGCTTTATTTTTCTTTGGCGAAATTACGGGTGAAGTAACTAACGATGAGTTACTTGGCAATATTTTTGCAAATTTTTGTATCGGAAAGTAAACCTATTCGTTAATCTTTACATTCAAATGATTGAGTAATATTTGGTATTTGTGTAATTCTACCAATTCTTCGTCTGTTTCAGTAGCATCCATAATATCATCTAATACATGACTCACTTCTACTAATTTTTGGTTGGCTTGCTCCTTTTGATTGGAAGCCATACAATCAATTATTTTTTGAATCTCAAGAATGAGTGAATCCTTATTTTCCATAGGAATGTGCTAGTAAATTACGTTTTATTTCCGACAAAGATAACGCAGAAAAACATAACTGATCAATAATATTGCTTCGTAATGAGTCGATATTTGTTGTGTCATAATATTTTGCCCAAGTATCCGTTTCCAAAATTTCTTTAATCTGCCGAATTACTTTTGCGGTTTCAGCAGCTGTACGCAACACTGCTTTTCCATCATAACTGGGGTGATTTCTGTGTTGGAACGTAACCGTTGCCGTTTTAAAATTTACGTCAATATAAAATAAAGCATCTGATTCATTATTCGGATAAAAAGACGTCCATTGCGCAAAACCAATCCGAGTAAAGCTGTTATTGATTTTTACCGTCGATTGAGAAATCAAACGCCAACGACAATTGGCGGCCCTTCCCCAATGATTGGAACTCCGGTAAACACCTTCGTCAGTAAAATAATAAGCACTCCCCGACTTACTTTTAAAATGGGGTTTACATATGTTTACTGGAAGTGCAGCCACTTCTGTAAACTCGCAAAAAGTGTGGGAATGAAAATTCGTACGATTAAAACCTATTGGCGCATTGTTCATTAAAAAATAGATTTAAATAGGAATTGCTTAAAAATTTGTAAAAAAAATTTGTGAATTAGTAAAAAAAAGAGGTTTATGTAACAATTGTTACAACGTCTTATTTATCAATTCCTAATTTTACAAAACTAACCAAATACTACAAATTATGAAAGACAAATATCAAATAGTCATTGTTGGCGCCGGAACCGGTGGCATTATGACGGCTGCGCAATTGCTTTTAAAAAATAAAAATATTGATATCGCAATCATCGATCCTTCAGAAGAACATGTGTATCAACCGGCTTGGACACTTGTAGGTGGAGGTGCTTTTAACTTTAAAAAAACAAAGCGACCTACTTCATCTGTCATCCCTAAAGGAGCCATCTGGATCAAAGACAAAGTAGTGTCGTTAGATCCGGAAACAAACAGTCTTACTACTGAAAAAAGCGGAAATATTGCTTATGACTATTTAATTTTATCACCCGGCTTAGTGTATGACTTAGACGGTATTGAGGGTTTACGTGAAAATTTAGGAAGGAACGGCGTGTGTAGTAATTACACCGATCCTAATTACACTTGGGAATTAATTAAAAATTTTAAAGGCGGAAATGCCGTTTTTACACAACCTACTACACCTATTAAATGTGGTGGAGCCCCTCAAAAAATCGCATACTTAGCTGCCGATTATTTCAGAAAAAAGAACGTAAAAAACACTGAAGTTGTTTTTGCTACTCCTGGATCTGTAATTTTTGGCGTAAAAGATTTTGCTAATACATTGATGCAAGTTATTTACAGATACGGCATTCATTTCAAACCTCATTATGCACCTGTCAAAATTGATGGAGAAAAGAAATTAGTCTATTTCAAAAGTATTGCTCCAGAAGAAAATCAGTGCATAATTAATGAAGGGAACGTATTAAAGGAAGAATTACACGGGGAAACAGAAATTGTTATGCCATTTGATTTATTACATTTAGCACCACCACAAATGGCACCCGATTTTATTCGCAATTCAGTATTAGCCAACGCTCAAAAATGGTTAGATGTTGACATTTTAACATTGCAACATTTAAAATTTAAAAACGTATTTGGATTAGGAGATGTAGCGGCCTTACCCACAGCAAAAACAGGAGCTGCTATTCGAAAACAAGCACCAGTTGTGGTAGAAAACATACTTGCAATGATTAAAGAAAATAAGCTAGGACACGCCACCTATGATGGATATTCTTCTTGTCCTTTAGTTACAGGATATGGAAAAATGGTATTGGCCGAATTCAAATATGATAATGTGAGAGATTCTGATCCTCTATTATCTAAATTTATTGACACGTCAAAAGAAAAATGGAGCATGTGGATTTTAAAAAAATATGGATTACCTTACTTATATTGGAATAAAATGATGAAAGGTAAAATGTAATTTTTTTAGATTCAATTTTAGTTATTCTGTATCTTTACAAAAATTAGTTTTTATGAAAGACATCCTAACACAATCCTACGGCTATATTTTTGAAGAAGCACTTATTGACGAAATTGTTAATGTCGCTTCCTTTAAAGAATTTAAGGCAGACGATTATTTGATTG
>NZ_JBILKB010000058.1:0-12774 GCF_044376915.1 Flavobacterium sp. | reverse complement strand
AATTTGCTATAAATGTAAAAAATACTATCAAATCCACCCAACAATTCTTATTTTTGCTTCATGGGAAAAAAGAGAACAGATAAAATCGTATTCGAAAACGTAAAAATCCTTGATGCAGGGGCAAAAGGTGTGTCGGTGGCAAAAGCACCCGATGGCAAAGTCATATTTCTTCCAAATGTTGTGCCCGGTGACGTAGTCGATGTACAAACCATAAAAAAAAGAAAAGCTTACTATGAAGGTAAAGCAATCAAAATTCATGAATTTTCAGAACACAGAATAACTCCTGTTTGCGAGCATTTTGGCGTTTGTGGGGGGTGCAAATGGCAAAACATGAAGTATAGCCAACAATTATTTTACAAAAACCAAGAAGTTTATAACAATTTAAAACGTATTGGCAAAATAGACCTGCCCGATTTTGAACCCATCCTTGGTTCTGAAAAGCAATTGTTTTATCGCAATAAAATGGAATTTGGATTTTCTAATGCCCGCTGGATGACTGATGCAGAAATTCAATCGGGTACCGAATTTGAAAATAAAAATGCGCTAGGATTTCATATTCCTAGGATGTGGGATAAAATTTTAGACATTTCAAACTGCCACTTACAAGAAGATCCTTCAAATGAAATTCGAAATGAAATCAAACGATTTGCCAATGAAAACAACCTTACATTTTTCAATGCTAGAGCGGTGGAAGGATTGTTACGAACGTTGATGATTCGCACGGCTTCAACCGGAGAAATAATGGTACTCATTCAATTTTTTGAAAAGGATGAAAAAAGTATTCAATTGCTGATGAACTTTTTATCGGATCGTTTCCCTCAAATTACTTCGTTACAGTACGTCATCAATCAGAAATTGAACGACACCTTATATGATCAAGAAATAATTCTGTTCAAAGGACGCAATTATATATTAGAAGAAATGGAAGGTTTGCATTTTAGCATCAATGCCAAATCGTTTTACCAAACCAATTCTGAACAAGCGTTTGAATTGTATAAAATCACTAGAGAATTTGCCGGATTGACCGGTAATGAAATTGTTTACGATTTATACACCGGCACAGGCACTATAGCTCAATTCGTTTCTAAACAAGCCAAAAAAGTTATTGGTGTTGAGGCAGTTCCAGAAGCTATTATTGACGCAAAAGCTAATGCTGAACGCAATACAATTACGAATTGTTCGTTTTTTGTAGGAGACATGAAAAATGTATTCAACGACGAATTCATTGCTACACACGGTCATCCCGATGTCATCATAACCGACCCTCCTCGAGATGGTATGCATAAAGACGTCGTAGAGCAAATATTAAAAATTGCACCGAATCGTATCGTTTACGTAAGCTGTAATTCAGCTACACAAGCTCGTGATTTAGCCCTGATGGATGAAAAATATATGGTTACACGTGTACGCCCAGTAGATATGTTCCCACAGACCCATCATGTGGAAAATGTAGTCCTTTTAGAACGACGTACTAAAAAAGAATAGTTATGAAGCAAATGCTAATCAAATTAGTTTTATCGATAGGAATAACCTGTTCGTTTTTCAATTGTGAAAAAGATGATATCTGTGCAGAAGGAACTCCGGTAACCCCGCGAATTATTATTCAATTTTATAATGCAGCACAACCAACTGTTTTAAAAAATGTAACACAACTAGGTGTTATCGACCCCAATAATACTTCTGGTATTTCATTTACAGGGATATCAAAAATTCAAGTACCCCTAAAAACTACTACAGATGTATCAACGTTACAATTCATACAAAATGGCAGCGATACTGACACAACCAATGACAATGTTGATGTATTAACCTTTACATATAATCGAATAGATAAATATGTTTCACGTGCGTGTGGATTCAAAACACTTTTTTATTTAGACGAAATGAATCCAGTAGTACTTTCAGCCGATGGAAACAATTGGATTCAAAATATACAAGTAATACAACCTAATATCGAAAACGAAAATGAAGTACATGTTAAAATTTATTTTTAGTCTTGCTTTACTGGCGCTTTCGATAAATGGAAACGCACAAGAAAAGGACACTACAACGGTAAGTTATCCTGAGCGCTATGGATTACGTTTAGGAATTGACTTACATCGATTGTCAAAAAGTTTCTATGAAAAAGATTACAAAGGATTGGAAATCATTGGAGATTATCGTTTGACACAACGTTTCTATCTCGCTGGTGAATTGGGAAACGAAGATAAAACAGTAGATGACGATCGATTGAACTTTACCACAAAAGGCACCTATTTTAAAGCGGGTTTTGATTTCAACTCATTTGAAAATTGGCTCGATATGGAAAATATGATTTATGTGGGAATGCGTTATGGTGTAAGTAGTTTTAGTCAAACGCTGAATAGTTATAAAACCTATGAACCTACTAATTATTATGGTGAGAACACGGTGATTTCTGGGGTAAAATATAATGGATTAAACGCGAGTTGGATCGAAATTGTTGGAGGTGTAAAAGCTGAATTATTTAGCAATCTTTATTTAGGCTTTTCGTTGCGTTTAAATTATCTCGTATCCAATAAAATACCAAACAACTTTGACAACTTATACATTCCAGGATTTAACCGCACATATGATGGTAAATTTGGCACTGGAATTAATTACACATTGAGTTATTTTATTCCCATATACAAGAAAAACAAGTCCCATTCAAAATCTGAAAAATTATGAAAACAAGACTATTTATTCTAATGGCATTAGCCTTTTCATTAACTAACTGCACAACAAATACAGAATTCGTTGCAGACCATATTTCTGGAAATTACCTTGGCGTATTTGAAAGAAATGGTGAAACTTCAACTGTTGAAATTAGGTTTATTGACGGTAACTTTATTGGAGAGAGCGAAATTGAAAAATTTCCAGCTATTTGTAATGGCGTTTATTCAACAGAGGACAATCGAATCACATTCACAAATAATTGTGTTTGGACGGCCGATTTTGACTGGTCACTTATTTTGAGTGGCGAATGGACTTTTAGCAGAAACCGATCCGAGTTAATTTTATTCAAATCAAATGGTGATAAATATACATTAATTCGGCAATAACAAATCTTTAATAAAAAAATCCCAATTTTTCAATTGGGATTTTTTTATTTACTTCGTCAAATACATTTTTCTTCGAGCATATAAATCATAGAATTGATCGTCTTTTAAATCGTCTATGAACAAGATGCTTTCTCCCGTTGATTTCATTTCTGGACCCAATGCCTTGTTCACATTTGGAAACTTACTGAATGAAAAAACAGGTTGCTTAATGGCATATCCTTTCAATTGTGGATTAAATGTAAAATCGGTTACCTTATTGTGACCTAACATAACTTTTGTAGCATAATTCACATATGGCTCCCCATAGGCTTTAGCAATAAAAGGTACGGTGCGTGAAGCACGTGGATTGGCCTCAATAATGTATACAATATCATTTTTTATTGCAAATTGAATATTTATTAAACCCACTGTTTGTAATGCACGAGCTATTTTCTGTGTATGATCTTTTATTTGTTGCAATACAAATTCACCTAAATTAAAGGGTGGTAACGTGGCATTACTATCACCAGAATGCACACCACAAGGCTCAATGTGCTCCATTATTCCAATGATGTACACATTGCCATCTGCGTCACAAATAGCATCGGCTTCGGCTTCAATAGCACCGTCTAAATAGTGATCCAATAATAATTTATTTCCAGGTATTGATTTTAATAAATCAATCACATGTTTTTCTAATTCTTGCTTGTTGATTACAATTTTCATTCCTTGACCACCTAACACATAAGAAGGTCTAACCAAAAGTGGAAAATCCAAACTATCGGCAAGAGTAGTAGCTTCTTCAGCACTTTCTGCTATTCCAAATTTTGGAAATGGAATATCCAATTCGGTCAATAAATCAGAGAAACGTCCTCTATCTTCTGCCAAATCTAGTGCATCAAAGGAAGTACCCAATATTTTTATCCCGTATTTGGCTAATTTTTCCGCTAATTTCAAAGCTGTTTGTCCGCCCAACTGAACGATAACACCCTCCGGTTTTTCATGTTGAATGATATCGTAGATGTGCTCCCAAAAAACAGGTTCAAAATACAATTTATCAGCCGTATCAAAATCGGTAGAAACTGTTTCAGGGTTACAGTTGATCATAATGGTTTCATAGCCACATTCTTTGGCAGCTAATACACCATGTACACAAGAGTAATCAAACTCAATTCCTTGACCAATTCTATTGGGCCCTGAACCCAGAACCACTACTTTTTTCTTATCGGTTACGATACTTTCATTGTGGACATACTTTGTACCGTCTAGTTTTTCAATTTCAGCTTCAAAAGTGGAATAAAAATAAGGCGTTACAGCTTTAAATTCAGCCGCACAAGTATCAACCAATTTATATACACGCTTGATATTTTGTACTTCACGAAGCTTGTATACTTGACTTTCCAAACAACCCATCATGTGCGCAATTTGTCGGTCACCATACCCTTTTTGTTTGGCTTCTAAAAGTAATTCTCTAGGAAGCGTATCTACCTTGTAAGTCGATATTTCACGCTCTAAATGAAACAATTCTTCATATTGCTTTAAAAACCACATGTCTATTTTTGTAATTTCATGGATTCGACTCAATGGAATACCCATCGCAATCGCATCATAAATAACAAATACGCGATCCCAACTTGCAAAGGTTAATTTCTCAATGATTTGTTCGTAGTTTTTATAGCCTTTCCCATCTGCTCCTAACCCATTTCGTTTAATTTCTAACGATTGTGTGGCTTTGTGCAAGGCCTCTTGGAACGAACGACCAATTCCCATTACTTCCCCTACGGATTTCATTTGAAGTCCTAACGTGCGATCTGCTCCTTCAAATTTATCAAAATTCCAACGGGGTATTTTTACAATTACATAATCTAAAGTAGGCTCAAACAAAGCCGAAGTCGATTTTGTAATTTGATTTTGCAATTCATCTAAATTATATCCCAAAGCTAATTTTGAAGCAATTTTAGCAATCGGATACCCTGTTGCTTTTGAGGCTAATGCAGAAGATCGCGATACTCTAGGATTAATTTCAATGGCTACTATATCTTCTTTATCATCAGGTGAAACCGCAAATTGTACGTTACAACCACCCGCAAAATTTCCGATAGAGCGCATCATTAAAATGGCCATATCACGCATTTTTTGGAATGTCGTATCTGATAAAGTCATGGCTGGAGCGACAGTGATTGAATCTCCGGTATGAATTCCCATTGGGTCCATATTTTCAATCGTACAAATAATCACCACATTGTCGTTGCTATCGCGCAACAACTCCAATTCATATTCTTTCCAACCCATTAAAGCTTTATCGATCAGTACTTCATGGATGGGCGATGCTTCTAAACCATAGGTTAAAGCCCCATCAAAATCTTCTTTTTTATAAACAATAGCGGCTCCCGTTCCCCCCAATGTAAATGAAGGTCGGATCACCAATGGAAAACCAAATTCTTGTTCTATTTCTTTTCCTTGAAGGAATGAATTTGCCGTTTTTGCTGGCGCTTGTGGCACCCCAATTTTATTAAGTAAGTTTTTGAACTGTTCTCTATCTTCTGTAATATTGATGGCGTTGATATCAACACCTATCAATCGTATTCCAAAATCTTTCCAAATTCCTTTTTCATCCGCTTCAATACACAAATTCAATGCGGTTTGACCTCCCATTGTAGGAAGAACAGCATCTATTTGTGGATGTGCTTTTAGGATTTCAATAATGGATTTTGTTGTTAAAGGTTTTAGATATACATGATCGGCCATAGAGGGATCGGTCATGATGGTTGCTGGATTGGAATTGATTAAAATTACTTCAATTCCTTCCTCCCTTAACGAGCGCGCCGATTGCGAACCCGCATAATCAAATTCACACGCCTGTCCGATTACGATAGGCCCTGATCCAATAATTAAAACCGATTTGATTGAATTGTCTTTTGGCATTGTGTTGTTGTTTTGTGTAGTATATTATGTAAAAGTAATAGGATTGAAATTTATATTAAAAAAGTGTCGGAAAAACTTATTCAAATTTTATAAACACTTTAAAAAAAAGCCGCTACTAATAAAAGTAACGGCTTTATATTGCTTTAAACTAAAACATTATTTTTTGTGTCTTGGTTCGCAAGAAACAGTCAATTTATGTCTTCCTTTAGCTCTTCTACGAGCAAGCACTTTTCTTCCATTAGGAGAAGACATTCTATCCATGAAACCGTGCTTATTTCTTCTTTTTCTTTTTGATGGTTGAAACGTTCTCTTACTCATTGTAGTATCTTTTAAATTCTATAAATAAAAATCTTTTTTAAAATGCCCAGGATACCTGTCCTGAAAACCGAGTGCAAATATACAAAGACTTTTTTCATTCGCAAGTACTTTTTTAAAAATATTTTTAATAGATTTTATTACCTTTGTAACCAATTAAAAATAATATTATGTTCCACAAAAATATCAAATTAGTTTTAGCTGCTTTAATTATTGGATTCGGAATTTATCAGTTTACCGAAAATGAAATTGGAAATGGCATCTTCTTATTATTACTCTCCACGATCTTTATTTTCCTATACTTTAAAAATGAATTCATCTTATTGGCGTTTTTAAAACTGAGAAAACAAGATTTTCCAGGCGCACAAAAATGGTTGGCTCACATAAAAAACCCAGAAGGCGCTTTAGTTAAAAAACAACAAGGTTATTACAACTATTTGCATGGCCTAATGGTTTCGCAAACCAATTTAAACGAAGCAGAGCGCTATTTCAAAAAAGCCATTGCATTAGGATTATCGATGGATCAAGATTTAGCATTGGCTAAATTACAACTCGCCGGAATTGCAATGACTCGCAGACGAAAAATAGAAGCTACAAACTTACTCAACGAAGCTAAAAAACTAGACAAGCAAAACATGCTTAAGGATCAGATTAAAATGATGAAAGACCAAATGAAGAAAATGTAATTTTTCAATTAATAAAAAAAAGCACCCACTTAAATTGGTGCTTTTTTTTATTTACTCAATAACATTTTACCGGCAATAACCAACAATACAACTCCGAATACTTTTTTTAGCATTTTTTGGTCAATAGTAAGCGCTAATTTACTTCCAAAAAAACCACCGATTACAAAAAACACAGCAATAACTGCCGCATAACGCCAATCTACATACCCTTGCTTGTAATAATTGTAAACTCCCGCAGCCGTTACCGGAACCATCAACACGGCCAAACTAGTGCCTTGCGCTTGATGTTGTGAAAATCCCAATAAGAGTACCAACAAAGGCACCATAATTATGCCACCTCCTATTCCTACTAGTCCGCTTAAAATACCAGCTAGTGTTCCAACTAATATTAAAGTCACTACAGTTTGTACAGTCATTTTTCTCATTTATTTAGTATACCCTGTTGTAGGAATCTCGATTTCATATTTTTTCCCAGAGGCATTTAACAACATTTTATCGCGCAACCAAGGATTGTGTAACTTCAAAATTTTATAATTTACCCCTTGACTTCTAGCAAACTGAGCCAAATTTGTAATGGTAGAATCAACCACAATTTTTTTAGTAGCTATTGGATAATACAATGCTTCTTTAGGAATAGAAAAACCATAATTAGCCGCATTTTTCATAATTTCTTTCAAGGCTAATATTCTAAAAACGTAACGCGACGTTTCTTCAGTCAACAACAAATCATAATAATTATCTACTTGTTGTTCTTCCATTTTACTTTTTATTCCACCAATCCCACCATTATATGATGCAGCAGCTAATGTCCAAGAACCAAATTTTTCTTTAGCCGATAAAAAGTACTTGCAGGCTGCTTCGGTAGCTTTTACCAGATGATAGCGTTCATCCACTTGATCACTAACTTCCATACCTTTTTCTTTTGCTGTTAAAGGCATAAATTGCCAAACCCCTCTAGCACCCGCAGGAGAAACTGCATTAACCAAGCCACTTTCAATTACAGCTAAATATTTAAAATCATCAGGAATACCATATTTTGCTAATATAGGCTCAAGAACAGGAAATACTTTATTAGCGCGTTTTATCACCAAAGTAGTGTTCGTATGATAATTCATATTGGTTATCATTTCTTTGTCTAAACGCTCTTGAACGTCTGCCATATAGGCTGGCACTTCTTCACCAGCAAAATCCATTTGCAAACTATATCCCATTGGAGCATATTGCGAAGTATTAGACACTACACTATAAACAAATACACTTCCTAAAAAGGCTGCTACTAAAACTACTGCATTTGTTTTTGAAATGATTTTTTTCATTCTATTTAATTTACTATTAATTGAGGTAAATTTTCATTCAACCACTTGAATTTATTAAGAATCATAATATGTGTTCCGCCTTTGACCACTATACAATTTTGAATGTGTTTGATGGGAAATACTTCATCTGCATCGCCATGGATGTGCACAATTGAAGCAACTCCTTCTTTTTGATTCCAACACAAAATAGTTTCTATAGCCCAATCCAAGTACCTCTTATCCCGAACCGATAAATATTTTTCATACAACTTGATGCGTTTGGCCACAATATTATCTCCAAATGCATATTTAACTAATTTTTCAATATCTGCCAACAATTGAGTTGGAATTAATTTATACGCCTTCGTACTTCGAGCTATTTTAAAGTGTGTGGGAAACTCGTTATGCGATTTTACACTGGAAATTATGATTACTTTCTGTGTGAGGATAAGCTTTGCCATTTCTTGGACCAACACGCCACCAAAAGAAACCCCAATTAATACGGGATTTTTATGCTGAATTTTTTGAGTCATCCGGGATGCATAACTTTCAATACTTTCTTTTTCATGCGGCAAAAACCACTCTAAAAAATGCATCTCAAATTGCGCTTCTGGCAATTTAATATTTTCAAAAATCGTTGAACTTGCCGCTAAGCCGGGCATAAAATAAACCGGAATTTTATTCATGGCTACCATGTGGAAAAAGATTCGTAAATTTGCATGCTAATAGCTGTTATCATGGAAATCAAAGATAATGAACTTTTAAGACAATTTGAAATAAATACCCCAACCGGTTTGGTAGCTATTGAATATGCTATTCAAGAACGAAAATTATTCTTAACGAAGTTTTGTGCCAATACAAATGAAGATGAAGACTTACACCTTGAATTTATCACTCAAGTACTTCAAATTGCAGAAGATCGAAAATTAAAAGTGGTTCCCACGCATGCAAAATTTATTAGTTTTTTTAGAAAAAATAGAAAATACAAGACCCTTTTACCTCCAGGCCTAATGATCTAATAAAAAAATCCCAAGTAGTACTTGGGATTTTTTTATTAAACTTCCGATAAACATTGAATACGCACACTTCCATCTTCGTCAATTTTTGTTAATTGAACCTCTTGAAGCATATTTACCAACGCAGGATCCCATGGCATTTTTACTTTCACATAATTTTCAGTAAATCCGTGGATATAACCCTCTTTATTTTCACTTTCAAATAAAACAGTTCGATTACTTCCAATCTGAGTTTCATAAAAGGCACGTCGTTTCTTTACCGAAAGTCCGCGTAACATTTTACTTCTTTTTGAACGAACATTAGCGGGTACAACGCCATCCATTTCAGCGGCTTCTGTATTATCCCGTTCCGAATACGTAAAAACATGTAAATATGAAATCTCCAAGTCATTTAAAAAATGATAGGTTTCTAAAAAATGTTCATCTGTTTCTCCTGGAAATCCAACAATTACATCAACACCAATACAGGCATGCGGCATTACCTTACGAATATTTGCTACACGTTCTGTATAAACTTCTCGCAAATAACGGCGTTTCATTTTCTTTAATATTTCATTTGAACCCGATTGCAATGGAATATGAAAATGAGGGACAAAAGTACGACTCTTGGCAACAAAATCTATAGTTTCATTTTTTAACAGATTGGGTTCAATTGACGAAATTCGCAAGCGCTCAATTCCTTCTACCTGATCCAATGCCTTAACCAAGTCTAGAAAAGTGTGTTCGTGTTTTTTATTTCCAAACTCACCTTTACCGTAATCGCCAATATTTACCCCGGTCAATACAATTTCTCTGATACCTTGTTCTGAAATTTCTTTTGCATTTTTCAAAACATTCTCTAAGGCATCACTACGAGAGATCCCTCTAGCCAATGGAATGGTACAATACGTACATTTATAATCACAACCGTCTTGTACTTTTAGAAAGGCACGTGTTCGGTCTCCAATTGAATAACTTCCCACATAAAAATCAGCTTCCTCAATTTCACACGAATGCACTTCTCCTTTATCATTTTTTGACAAATCGTTGATGTAATCAGTAATTTTGAATTTCTCGGTGGCTCCTAAGACCAAATCTACGCCATCCACAGAAGCGAGTTCTTCGGGTTTCAATTGCGCATAACATCCTACTGCTACTACAAAAGCATTGGAATTCAGCTTGATGGCTTTTTTAACAATTTGCTTGAATTGTTTGTCGGCATTTTCAGTAACCGAACAAGTATTCACCACATAAATATCAGCTATTTCTTCAAAATCAACTCGTTCAAACCCTTCCTTTTGGAAGTCTCGGGCTATGGTTGATGTTTCTGAGAAGTTCAATTTGCATCCTAAAGTGTAGAAGGCAACTTTTTTTTTGTTTTCCATAAGTAAAATTCAATTCATGAAATCGTTGTCAAAAAATTGAAGGACAAATTTAGGGACAAAATTAATAGTACCAAAATAAAAAAAGGCTTAACCGAAGCCAAGCCTTTTAAAAAATTCTTAAATTCCCCCTACAGAACTAAAAATCTTATTTTAATGAGACAAACTTAGGTTAATTTCCACCAAACGATTAATGTTAATTAACAAACGTATCAAATTAAGGAATAATCGTTATTATAATTTATTCTTTTCTGAATTTTTTTGTTTCTTCAAAAACATGTGTCAAGATAGTTGCATCTTGATCTGTAAATACAACATTTCGTCTTGCCATTACAATTTTTGCTGTTTGAAACGCTTTCTGAGTAAGATATGTAGAAAACCCTGCAGCTCCACCCCAAGAAAAACTAGGTACAAAATTTCGAGGAAATCCAGCACCAAAAATGTTCGCCGAAACGCCCACTACAGTTCCTGTATTAAACATCGTATTTATTCCACATTTACTATGGTCTCCCATCATTAATCCGCAAAATTGTAATCCTGTTTTAGCAAAACCTTCGGTTTCATAACTCCACAAACGAACTTCTTCGTAATTATTCTTTAGATTGGAATTGTTTGAATCGGCACCAATATTACACCATTCTCCCAAAACCGAATTGCCTAAAAATCCGTCATGTCCCTTATTAGAATACCCAAAAAGTACTGAATTATTGACTTCACCCCCAATAACGGAGTGAGGACCAACCGTAGTAGCTCCATATACTTTTGTGGCCAACTTTACCCTACCCGATTCGCACAAAGCAAAAGGGCCGCGAATAACAGAACCTTCCATAATTTCACTGTTTTTACCAATATATATGGGTCCGGTTGATGCATTCAAGGTTACAAATGCCAATTGAGCGCCTTCTTCTATAAAAACGTTTTCAGGCGAAATTACATTCACTGATTTAGGAATTGGCTGGGAAATACGATCGGTGGTAAGCAATTGAAAATCATCTCTAATGGCACGATCATTTTTTGAAAAAATATCCCAAGTATTGACAATACGCACCAATTCGTCCTCAAAAGACAGCAATTCATACTGATTAAAATCAACTTCTTCTTGAGTGTCTTGGGTATAAAAGGCTACTATTTCTTCTTCAAAAACAATCGCTTGCTTTGCTTTTAAATTTTGAATCCAATCCACTAAAGTAGCATTGGGCAAAAAGGAAGCATTAATCATTACATTCTCTTCCATTTCAACCATAGGAAATTTATCCATTAAATATTCCTCAGTTACTGTAGTCGTGGTAGATCCTAAGTAATTTTCCCATTTTTCACGAATGGTTAGTATTCCAATGCGAATATCCGCTACTGGACGCGTAAACGTAAAGGGGAGCAATGCATTTCGAACAGTACCGTCAAAAAGTATATAGTTCATTTAATAATTTTATTTATTCTGAAAATCAAAAATACAATTTATTCCATAAAAAAAGCCTCACATAATGCGAAGCTTTATTTTTATTTAGTAAAAAACAAAAATTATTTTGCTTTTTTAGCGTATTTGCTGTTGAATTTATCAATACGACCTGCCGTATCAATAAGTTTCGATTTACCTGTGTAAAAAGGGTGAGACGTTCTAGAAATCTCCATTTTAAAAACGGGATACTCAACACCTTCGTGAGTAATTGTTTCTTTTGTTTCTACTGTAGATTTAGTAATAAAAACATCTTCGTTTGACATGTCTTTGAAGGCTACTAATCTGTAATTTTCTGGGTGAATACCTTTTTTCATTTTGTAAATCTTTTTATTTGACGATTCTATCTTATTTCGCGGCTCTACCAACATAGAGGTGTAAACAAAATACAACCTTTTGGTTTATAAACTTTTTAATTTAGGGTGCAAAATTACATTTTATTTTTAATATAGCAATGTTTATGTAACTTTTTTTTATTTTCCACCTCTAATAGAGTAACGAGAAGAATTCTTATATTTGTAAATTAATTAAATCCATCAACTATGAACGAAATTATCAAAAAAAACGGAATTAAATACGGAACAATAAGTGGCTTATTCAGTGTATTTTACATGATTGCATTATATGTAGTAGATTACAAACTGTTTATTAATATTTGGCTTGGCGTAATTGTAATGCTTGC
>NZ_JBILKB010000009.1:0-42411 GCF_044376915.1 Flavobacterium sp. | reverse complement strand
CAAAAGTGATTGCAGAACACAAACAAAGAAAGAAAAATAAGCCGCTTTTTTTCAAAATATGAATTTTATTATTTAAAAAAGTAAGATTCAAAGGTAGTAGAATTTTGTAAACTATCGGTCACGACAATCTTTAAATCATTTCTTCCTGAAACGCAAATGCCATCGTCTAAATTGTGCAGCAGCTTATTTGTTTTATAATCATATTCTAATAAAATCCATTTTCCATTCAAATACCCCTTATATGAAGCAATATCAGAATGCAAATCGGTGGCACAAACACTTATTGTTTTTTGCTCTTTCAACGTTTTACCTTCCACAAAATTTACATTATAAATACGAGGTGGTGTAGTATCTTGTGCTAGCTTATAAGTACCCAAAGTTTTAATTTTGGTAGAAAAAGTATTCCCTTTGCGTGTAGTTTTATTAAATTCCAATTTATATCCTTCCAATGTAGCAATATAGGTTTTGCTCAATTGCTCTTCATTTAATCCGGTAACCTCATTAAAGGTCAGTGTAATGTTTTTGTGAACAGGAACACTATCATCGTGAAGTGTTACCACATCACCATTGACATCAAAATTCATATAAAAATTAGCATAAAAAGCATTTTCTGGCACATAAACCGATACTTTATTTTTTTCAAAAATAGATTCTGTTTTGGCTTTTACAAAAAAGGGTGTTTTTTGTATTGTTTTTTTTATAGAAGGCACCTGAGATCCATATTCGATAGGAATAATTAGTTCTATCTTATTTTGATGAAAATCATACAATTCTACACGATAAGTATAATTGGCATTGGGAACAATTTTTAATGTCCCGTCTTTATTATTACCGGCTACAATTGAAAGCGGATAATTGTTCAACTCAAATAATTTTTGAACACGTTGTCCCATATCATGAAAACGTTCGTAATCGATGAAATTATTAATATAACGCGATTCGTCAAAAGCAAATGTATCAAATCCATATTGATATTGTAACACCCCATTGAGGTAAGCTTTAACTTTATACAATCCGTTTTTGTTATAGGCATTGGTACAATAATCATAAGCATTGATACCAAAAGCAATTCTTCCATTCGCCTTTACTTTAGTGCAAAGGTACGTACCATCGGATTGCTTATTGAATGAAATATTGATGGGTTTTTGTGCATTATTTACCAACGTAGAATCGAGTGGATATACCACAACACCTTGGATAATGGGCTTTCGTTCGTCCTTAATTATTTTTTTAAATCCAAAATGCAAAGGATTAATAATTTGCTCCGATTTGGTATCTCTAAATTCAAAATGCAAATGCGGCGCTCCACTCCCCCCTGTATTCCCTGTAAAAGCAATGATTTCGCCTTTTTTAACCGGTAAATCTGCAGGATAAAAATACATTTCCACTTCAAACGAGCGCTCTTGATACTGCTTCTTTTTAATGACCTCTTGAATCGCACCGTTAGCATTTTGCAAATGGCCATATACAGAGGTATACCCATTGGGATGGGTAATATAGAGTGCTTTTCCGTAACCAAAGGGAGAGATTTTTATTCGAGAAACGTAACCGTCAGCGGTCGCATATACGGGTAATCCCTCTTTACCAGCAGTTTTAAAATCCAATCCCGAATGAAAATGATTACTTCGCAATTCACCGAAAGATCCGGAAATATCTAAGGGTATGGCTAGGGGCGACTGAAAGGCATCTTGGGGATAATTTTCTTGACTGAAAACAAAAAAAGGAACTAATAAAAAGGCTAATACAAATTTCATAACGCTGCAGTTTAGTGCTAAAATAGTAAAAAAAAATAAGTTTGCCACAAAAAGTAGTTAGGTAAAAACAATCGACTAATTGTCAATTACTTAGTGCAAAATAAAATTTAATTACAAAATTTAACAAAAACTGTTGCTATTTTTGAATACTAATGCTAACTTTGTGACTTATTGAAATGAATTTCATCGTTAATGAATGGATTATCCGAATTAATTGATTCTCTAGAAGTTAAGTTTTTCAAGCTCAATCAAAAGTTGATTCAGTTGGAAAAGAAAAACTCAGAATTACAAGAAGAATTGTTGCTTTCAAAAAAAGTGCAACAGCAACAGGCAGTTGACCTAACTTCTTTTCAAAATCAATTGGATACCCTTAAAATGGTGAATTCGTTATTAGGCAGTGAAGAAAATAAACGAGAAACAAAACTCAAAATAAATTCATTAATTCGAGAAATCGATTATTGCATAGCCCAACTTTCTGATTAGAAAGCATATGAGTGAGAAACTAAAAATTAAAATATCAATTGCTGACCGCGTATATCCATTAACAGTGGAACCCTCGCAAGAAGAAGGCCTTAGAAGTGCTTCTAAAAAAATTGATGCCATGATTAAACAGTTCGAGCAAAGCTATGCCGTAAGAGACAAACAGGATGTTTTAGCCATGTGTGCGTTACAATTTGCTGCACAAGTGGAACAAAAACAAATTACAACTTCTCAAACTAGTGAAACCGCTATGGTTAGATTGCAAAATCTAGATAAAAAACTGAGTGAGTTACTTGCAAAATAAATACGTTCTTACAACATAAATACGATACTGCCTACATTAGTATATATTTGATAAACTCAACACTAAGAATTTAAACGAGTGAATCTTTGCAACTATAACAGGCCCTTTAGTGGGAAGTTTGAACTGCGAGTTAGCTTAAATCTTGTATAACCGAGTTTATACAAACAGCTAATGTAGGCTTTTTTATATAATTTTTTTTTAAACATACCATGGATATAGTAAGTATAGTTATAGGGTTAGCGGCAGGTCTTGGAGGCGGTTTTGGCGGAGCAAAATTTTTAGAAAGAAGCAATGTTTCTAATCTAATTAAAAACGCTAAAAAGGAAGCAAGCTCTATTTTAAAGGATGCTAAAGTTGAAGCTGAAGCGACTAAAAAAGAGAAAATTCTTCAAGCAAAAGAACGCTTTTTAGAATTAAAAGCAGAACACGAACAAGTAATACTTGCGCGCGACAAAAAAACAGCTGAAGCCGAAAAAAGAACCCGAGATAAAGAATCTCAAATTTCGAACGAATTGGCAAAAGCAAAAAAAATAAACGACGATGCAGAAGCTAAAATCACAGAATACACCACAAAAATTGAGATTTTAGAAAAGAAACAACAAGAAATTGATCGTTTACACAAAAGCCAAGTAGAACAATTGGAAACCATATCAGGTTTATCAGCTGAAGAAGCTAAAAACCAATTGGTGGAAAGTTTAAAAGCAGAAGCAAAAACAAGTGCCATGTCGTTCATTCAAGATACGGTTGAAGAAGCCAAAATGACGGCGCATCAAGAAGCAAAAAAAGTAATCATCAGCACAATACAACGTGTAGGAACCGAAGAAGCAGTAGAAAACTGTGTATCGGTATTCAATATTGAATCGGATGATGTTAAAGGTCGTATTATTGGTCGTGAAGGTCGAAACATTAGAGCCTTAGAAGCAGCAACAGGTGTTGAAATCATAGTAGACGACACTCCAGAAGCCATTATTCTTTCTTGTTTTGATCCTGTTCGAAGAGAAATCGCACGATTGGCTTTACATAAGTTAGTAACCGACGGACGTATTCACCCAGCACGTATTGAAGAAGTTGTGGCTAAAACTGCCAAACAAATCGATGAAGAAATTATCGAAACCGGAAAACGTACGGTTATTGATTTGGGAATTCATGGACTTCATCCTGAATTGATTAAGGTCGTAGGTCGAATGAAATACCGTTCATCATACGGTCAAAACTTATTACAACACTCTAGAGAGGTCGCAAAGTTGTGTGGTATTATGGCCGCTGAATTAGGCTTAAATGTTAAACTAGCCAAAAGAGCTGGATTGTTACACGATATTGGAAAAGTACCCGATACTGAAAGTGAATTGCCTCACGCTATTTTAGGGATGCAATGGGCTGAAAAATACGGTGAAAAAGAAGAAGTTTGTAATGCCATTGGAGCACACCACGATGAAATCGAAATGAAATCATTAATCTCTCCTATTATCCAAGTTTGTGATGCGATTTCTGGTGCAAGACCTGGCGCAAGACGTCAAGTATTAGACTCTTACATCCAACGTTTGAAAGATTTAGAAGATATTGCCTTTGGATTCAACGGAGTTAAAAATGCCTACGCTATTCAAGCCGGTAGAGAATTACGTGTGATTGTTGAAAGTGAAAAAGTATCTGATGATGCTGCTTCCAACTTATCGTTTGAAATTTCTCAAAAAATCCAAACTGAAATGACCTATCCAGGCCAAGTAAAAATTACGGTAATTCGTGAAACAAGAGCTGTAAATATCGCTAAGTAACAGACTAATATTTATCAATAAATAAAAAATCGTATTATTCATTTAATACGATTTTTTTTATTTCCTCGGATGGTAATTGTGCAATACTTCCGACAAGAATTTTCGATCCAAGTGCATATAAACTTCTGTAGTTGTAATTGACTCATGCCCTAACATCATTTGAATGGAACGCAAATCAGCACCATTTTCAAGTAAATGAGTCGCAAAAGAATGCCGAAAGGTATGCGGACTAATTGTTTTGTTCAAATTGATTTTTAATGCCAAATCTTTTATTATGGTAAATATCATGGCACGCGTTAATTGTTTTCCTCTACGATTCAAAAACAACGTATCTTCAAAACTTTTTTGAACAGGCAAATGCACACGAATTTGATTTACATATAAAGCAATCAATTTAATCGTTGTTTTTCCTACGGGAACGAAGCGTTGTTTATTACCTTTTCCTGTAATTTTGATAAATCCTTCTTCAAAAAATAAATCGGACAATTTGAGTGTTATCAATTCCGATACCCGAAGACCACAACTGTATAATGTTTCAAGCATGGCTTTGTTGCGCTCCCCTTCTGGAGTGGATAAATCTATGGCCAGAATTAACGCATCAATTTCATCGGTAGCGAGTGTATCTGGTAATTTTCGACCGGTCTTTGGCACTTCTATTAATTCGAGGGGTGTATCGTTTCTGTAGTCTTCAAAAATGAGGTAACTGAAAAAACTCTTGAGGCCAGAAATTAAACGCGACTGACTTCGTGGATTTACCTGAGACGCCATTTCATAAATAAACTGTTGGATAACCTCTTCTGAAATTTGGATGGGCGAACAGTCGATTTCTTTTTGGATTAAAAACAACACCAACTTTTCAACATCGAATGTATAATTGGCAATGGTATTTTGAGACAAACCACGTTCCAACTTTAAATAATTTTGATATTCTTTGATATAGGAGGCCCAGGTTTTCATATTTCAAATATAAAGAAAATAGCAGAAAAAAAAATCCCGCTATAAGCGAGATTTTTTAATTATTTTAGTTACAAATTAGAATTTGTAATTAAATCCAAAGTTTAATGTGTTTAAAGATGAACCATCAAAAGAGATACCTTTATATCCTGCAAAAATCTCAAATTTTTCAGTTTGATATCCTAATTTAGGTTGATACATCATACCACTTTCAATTCCGCTTGGAGCTAAACCAACAGCGTAACCTAAATCAGCACCTGCAAAAATACTCTCAGAAAATGAATATTGTGCAGTTGCAGCTACAGGCATGAATGAAGCAGCATCACCACCACTTTTAGCATTATACATACTGTAACCAGTTGTTACACCTACAGCAAATTCATCAGAAACCGCCCAAGTATAAGCAATATCCAATCCTAAGTTTGTAGAATAAAAATCCTTGTAATCTCCCATAGGCATACCTAAGTTAACACCCGCTTTAAAACCACCGTCTTGAGCATTTGATGCTCCAAAGGCCATAACTGCAATAGCAGCAAATAAAACTTTTTTCATGATTATAATTTTTAAAGTTAATAATAACAAATTTATAGATTATTTTTGAAGTTATCAACATAGTTAAATAAGTTATTAACAAGTTTTCAACATATTCATCAAACTTCTGTTATTAAAAAAAGTCTTATTTTTCAGTAGTTTATATGAATTGTAAAAAATAAGTTATTAACAAACTACAACCTTGTAGTTGTACCTATATTGTGTAAAAAAACAGCAATTTATATAAGAAACTACATTCTATCTACTCTATTTCACACTCCAATTCGCCAAACTTTTATTAAAAAAACGGCTTTACTTACTCCTTTTTTCTAATTTTACAAAAACCAAATTAATTTGTAAAAGATCATCTTTTTAACCCAACATTACAACTATGAAATTACTCATTATTAATGGCCCTAACTTAAATCTATTAGGAACACGAGAAACGGATGTCTATGGGACAGAAACTTTTGAATCCTATTTTGAGAAACTTTGCACTCAATTTCCTGCTATCGAATTAAGTTATTACCAAAGCAACATAGAAGGTGAACTTATTTCGAAAATTCAGGAGGTTGGATTTAGTTATTCAGGTATTATTTTGAATGCGGGTGCTTATACACATACTTCTATAGGTATCGCCGATGCAATTAAAGCCATAACCACACCTGTAGTAGAAGTACACATATCAAATACCTTTTCCAGAGAAACCTTTAGACACCAATCTTTTATTTCGCCACACGCAAAAGGAGTTATTATTGGTTTTGGCCTTAAAAGTTATGTATTAGCCGTTCAATCTTTTTAATTTCATACAACCTTTTATTATTTATTATCGTCTATAACAATAAACCATTTATGCAAAAAA
Source organism: Flavobacterium sp. (assembly GCF_044376915.1). Classification (GTDB taxonomy): domain Bacteria; phylum Bacteroidota; class Bacteroidia; order Flavobacteriales; family Flavobacteriaceae; genus Flavobacterium. The sequence continues at coordinate 35,754 of NZ_JBILKB010000009.1, read as the reverse complement.
TCTTACTTACCCTTACGCTATGTTATTCCTTAATTTCCTTTGCTCAAATAAAAGGCACGGTGAAAGATGAAAACGGAAAACCCTTACCTTATGTAAATATTTTTATCGAAAACACATACATTGGAACCACTACGAACGAACTGGGAAACTACGAACTCAATAGCAAAGACCAAAAAAACATACCCCTCATATTTCAACATTTAGGTTTCAAAACACAAAAGCACATTATTGCAAACACAAATATTCCTTATCAACTGGACATTATTTTATTGGAAGAAAATTATGAATTAAAAGAATTGGTCATCAATACTTCAGAAAATCCAACCAACGAAATCATTAAAAATGCTATTACAGCGCGAAAAAAGAACGCTGCCAAAACCGATAAATTTGAAGCTTATTTTTATTCAAGAGGAATTTTTAGGGTCAAAGATATTCCCAAAAAATTCATGGGAATTGAAATTGGAGATTTTGACGGAAACCTTGATTCAACGAGAAGTGGTATCATTTACCAATCGGAAACCGTTTCCAAAATAAAATTTGAAAAACCAAACAACTTAAAAGAAGAGATAATCGCTTCAAAAATAGCAGGAAACGATAATGGTTTCAGTTATAATACAGCATTAAACACAAATTACGATTTCTATGAAAATTATGTAAACTTTGGCATCAACATGGTGTCTCCTATAGCAAATAATGCCTTTAATTACTATAAATACAAATTAGAAAGCACTTTTTTAGATGAAAAAAGCCAGCTAATCAATAAAATTAAAGTCACCCCAAGACGTGATAAAGAGCCAGTTTTTGAAGGCTATATATACATAGTAGAAAATTCTTGGGCTATATACGGAATAGATTTAGACATCAAAGGATATCGTATGCAAGAGCCTATCATGGAGAACATGAAATTAACACAAAATTTTAGCTATAATGCTACAACAAAAATATGGGCAAAAAATATCCAATCCATAGACTTTAGTGCCGGAATTTTTGGTATGAAATTCACCGGAAAATTTACTCATGTATTTAGCAATTACCAATTCAAAGATGCCTTTGACAAAAAAACCTTTGGAAAAGAACTCGTTACTTTTGCTGAAAACGCAAACAAAAAAGAAATCAATTTTTGGGATACGGCCCGACCGGTGCCCTTAACATCAGAAGAAGTTAAAAACTACATACAGAAAGACAGCGTACAAACCATTCGGAAATCTAAAACTTACTTGGATTCAATTGACGCAAAAAACAATCGTTTTGAATTAGAAAAAATACTTTTGGGCTATACGTATAAAAATAGTTATAAAAAATGGAGCTTAAATTACCAAGGCATTTCAAATTTAGAATCATTCGGATTTAATACGGTTCAAGGATACAATTTAGATAGTGGTTTTTCGTATCGAAAATGGAACGATGAAACCGGAAAATACACCTATATTAGCTCGATTTTTAATTATGGCCTTTCAGAAAACAGACTCCGAGTAAAAGGCAATTACTTCCATCGTTTTAACAACCACAACAATGCTTACTTGTCAATTTCAGGGGGGAGTAGTATCAATCAATTTAACGGGGCAGAACCTATTAGCAGTATTGTGAATACTGTAAGTACATTGTTCTTTACGAATAACTTTATGAAGTTATATAACAAGGAATTTGCAGATGTTAATTATGGAAGGGAGGTAGCAAACGGTTTATTTATATCAGGCAAACTGATTTATGAAAATCGACGAGCTCTACTCAATACAACAGAATATACGCTCATAAAAAGTGACGATTTATATACTTCAAATGACCCATTACAACCTTTGAATTTTACGTCAACACCTTTCAATCCTCATCATATTTTCAAATTTCAATTGGGCACTAGAATTCATTTTGGGCAAAAATATATTTCCCGTCCCGACGGAAAAATCAACATTCAAAATGACAACTATCCGGTAATTAGTTTGAACTATGAAAAAGCATTTGGTACTACTCACAAAAACTATCGATATGACTTAATAAACGCGGTTGTAGACTATTCAAAAACAATAGGAAATAAAGGTGATTTTGAATTGCGAATTAAAGCGGGTAAATTCTTTGGTGCTAAAAATATTGCTTTCGTAGACTTTAAACACTTTAACGGTAATCTGACACATGTTAACATCATGAACAATTCATTAAATGCTTTCAATTTACTACCTTATTATAGTCATTCTACAAATGATGCCTATATTGAAACGCATATAGAGCATAATTTTAAAGGATACATCATGAATAAAATTCCGTTGTTGAACAAGTTACAGTGGAATTTAATTGGTGGTTTTCACCAAATAAATATTCCAAATTCCAAACCTTACCAAGAACTAACTATTGGCTTTGACAATATTGGTTGGGGTAAATTTAGAATGTTACGTATTGATTATGTTCGAAGTTACCAAAATGGTTTTCAAGGAGATGGCGTAATGTTTGGCTTGAAATTGTAAGACTAAAAAAGCACCTCAATGAGGTGCTTTTTTATTTTAAAAATACATCATATCCAAAACGAAGTAATGCAATTCCAACTACAATTAAAAAGAAAATTCGAATAAATCCGTTACCTTTTGAAATAGCTAACCGGGCGCCCAACCAAGATCCCGTTACATTGCTTAGCGCCATGGGAATAGCTATTGTCCATATGATTTTTCCTTTCAGGACAAATAAAGTAATGGAACCAAAATTAGTGGCCAAATTAACAAGTTTTGCATACATATTGGCTTGTAAAAAATCAAACCCTAAGATGGCAATAAATGCCATTATCAACAAACTTCCGGTTCCAGGACCAATAAATCCGTCGTAAAACCCTAAAAAAACACAAATAACAATACCGTAAATGTATGTTTGCTTTTGCGTTAATTTTTCGATTTGAAACTGTCCAAAATCTTTTTTGAAATAGGTATACAATAGCAACAAAATCAAAATGAAAAAAAGCAACGGTTTCATGAAATCATTTTGCATAATATTGAGCAAACTTGAACCCAAAAAAGCAAATCCAAACGACACAAAAGCCATAATTAAAAACAAGCTCCAATTTACTTTTGTTGTTTTTAAATACTGATACGCCGCCATACTTGTTCCACTAAATCCGGGGATTTTCAGAGTTCCTATAACAGATGCAATACTAATATTGGGCAAAAGTACTATGGCTATGGGCGTTTGAATTAAGCCACCACCTCCTACAATTGCATCAACAAAACCGGCTACAAATGAGGCAAGGCAAAGAAAAATAATGATATAGGTTTCCATTCTCCGTATTCAGTGATCTTAGTTTTACGTGTTCGACACTACAATTGGATTACGACAAACGCATTACCAAACACTGCACACTGATTTATACTCTTACAATATCGGCACCAATGGCTCGAAGACGTTCGTCTATGCGCTCATAACCTCTATCGATTTGCTCAATGTTTTGAATTGTACTTGTACCTTTAGCCGTTAATGCGGCAATAAGAAGTGAAATACCAGCACGAATATCTGGAGAACTCATAGATGTTGCTTTAAGTTGCGATTGAAAATTATGCCCCATGACTACCGCTCTGTGCGGATCACATAACATAATTTTTGCCCCCATATCAATTAACTTATCGACAAAGAACAAACGACTTTCAAACATTTTTTGGTGAATCAATACGTCACCGTGAGCTTGCGTACAAACGACAAGCACTATACTAAGCAGATCAGGTGTAAATCCAGGCCAAGGTGCATCAGCAATCGTAAGAATCGATCCGTCGATATCGGTCTTAATTTCATAGCCGTCTTTATGAGCCGGAATATAAATATCATCTCCTTTACGTTCTAATGTAATTCCTAATTTGCGGAACACATTTGGAATTTGCCCTAGATTATCCCAACTCACATTTTTGATGGTAATTTCGCTTCGCGTCATTGCAGCTAATCCGATCCAAGATCCAATTTCAACCATATCAGGTAAAATACGGTGCTCGCAACCGCCTAATTGGGTTACACCTTCAATAGTTAGTAAATTTGAACCCACCCCAGTGATCTTAGCGCCCATGGAGTTCAACATTTTACACAATTGTTGTAAATAGGGCTCACAAGCTGCATTGTATATGGTAGTAGTTCCTTCAGCTAAGACAGCTGCCATTACTATGTTTGCGGTTCCGGTTACAGAAGCCTCGTCTAAAAGCATGTAGGTTCCTTTTAATCTACCGTCTATTTCTACACCATAAAAATGGTCTTCTCTTTCATATCTAAAAGTAGCCCCTAAATTAATAAAACCCTCAAAATGAGTATCCAAACGTCTTCTTCCAATTTTATCTCCTCCAGGTTTTGGAATATAACCACAACCAAAACGAGCCAATAGCGGCCCCACAATCATGATCGAACCTCGCAAACTTCCACCTTCTTTTTTGAACGCTTCGGTTTTTAAATAATCTACATTGACTTCATCAGCCTGAAAAGTATAATCACCAGGACCATTTTTCTGAATTTTTACGCCTAAATTTCCGAGTAACGTAATCAATTTATTTACATCAATAATGTCTGGTATATTCGTTACACGAACCCTTTCCGAGGTTAGTAATACTGGGCATAAAACTTGTAAAGCTTCATTTTTAGCACCTTGAGGAGTAATTTCTCCTTTTAACGATTTACCCCCTTCAATTTTAAATGTTCCCATGCTGATTAACTATTTTTTTTGAATGTGTTTTTATTATTTTTATTGAGATGATTTTTACCGTTGGTATTCTTTTTTAGAATCCCGGGTTTGTTTGCCGTAAATTGTGTTTTATTGGATACTTTTTTATTAACTTTCATCAAATCTTGCGTGTTTGAAAGCTCTTCATTTGATTTGGAAAGGTTTAATTTACCGCCCGAAAGTTCCATCAAATGCTCAAAAATTACCTCATCAGTTACAGTGTCTTTATTCCAACTCAAGTAACATTTTTTCATATGGTTGGCAATAACCAAAACCAAAGCGTTTTTCAATTCACTATCATCCCAGCTATTTGCTACATCAATCATATATTTGATGTTATTCCCATAAAAGCGGTATTTAGGAAAATTTTGTGGATAATTTAGTCTATCGGGTTTTTGGGTTAATATGTCTTTAGAAGGAATCGGATAAGGCGAATCTACATCTAAATTAAAATCGGACATAATAAACAACTGATCCCATAATTTGTGCTGAAAATCGAGAACATCTCTCAAATGTGGGTTCAAAGATCCCATCACCGAAATTATATATCTTGCTGCTTTGTTTCGCTCTTCTCGATCTTCAATTGCAGTCGCCTGATCGATTAATTTTTGCAAATGTCTTCCATATTCTGGAATAATCAAATGGCTGCGTTGTGAATTGTATTCTAAATAACTTACTTCTTCTATCATAATTTTATAATGAAATAATGCCCTCTATGTCCGAAACAGCAATATATTTATCGATAACACTTTGTGCGCTTGGCATGGTCACACTAATCGAAACACTGGTAAATTTACCTGTTTTAGATTGTTGGGTAGTAATAACTGCGCCCATGTCGTTAAATTCGGATTCGATTTTCGCAATACCCGAATTGGATGAAGGTAAAATAAATTTATACAAATACTCTGAAGGCCAAAGTGTTGAGTTTGACAGTTCTTCTTTTAATCTACTATAGAAATCTTCTGTTTTCTTGTCCATCATCTTCATCGATATTAAAAAGCAAATATACTTTTTTATGTTCAGAATTATATTGTTACCACTTATAAAATTTAAAAGTTGATTAGATTTTTAAAAAAACTTACTTTTGTGCCTTATATTTCAGTTTATGAATAAAGAAATAGTGGTATTAATTGGCGGCCCAAGTTCGGGAAAAACAACCTTAATTGAAGCACTCAAAATAAAAGGACATACTTGCTATCCTGAAATTTCACGAGAAGTAATCAAAGAAGCGCAAGAACAAGGGATCGAACAATTGTTTCTTGAAAATCCGTTACTGTTTAGTGAGCTTCTCTTGGAAGGAAGAAAAAAACAATTTCTATCGGCACAAAATGAAACCGCATCTGTAGTCTTTCTCGACCGAGGAATCCCGGATGTTTTGGCCTACATGAACTACATTGGCGATGCCTATCCTGCCTTTTTCGATCAAGCATGCAAAGATCACCTGTACAGCAAAATATTTGTGCTTCCGCCTTGGAAGGAAATCTATATAAGCGATGCCGAACGCTATGAAAACTACGAACAGGCAGTACTTATTCATGAGCATTTGGTGGAAACCTATGAAAAATATGGGTATTCTATTGTTGATGTACCAAAAGATACAGTAGAAAATCGTGTTGATTTTATCCTAAATCGTCTTGCCAAATAAAACTTTTCGTACTTTAGTGTTTCTAAATGCCTATTTCACATGTCTGAACCCTTACAACTGCTTCAAAAATATTGGAAACACGACCGTTTTAGAACGCCACAAGAAGCCATAATTCAGTCGGTTCTCGAAGGGAAAGACACCTTTGCTTTATTGCCTACTGGTGGTGGAAAATCGGTTTGTTTTCAAATTCCAGCGCTGGTATTGGACGGAATATGTTTGGTCGTATCTCCCTTAGTTGCACTTATGAAAGACCAAGTGCAAAATTTACAACAGAAAAACATAAAAGCCATTGCCCTAACCGGGGGCATTTCACAAGACGAAGTGATTGATTTACTGGACAATTGCCAATTTGGAAATTACAAATTTCTATACCTTTCACCAGAACGCCTCCAACACGATTGGATTGTTGATCGATTAAAACAACTGCCCATCAATTTAATTGCGATAGACGAAGCGCACTGTGTAAGCCAATGGGGCCATGATTTTAGACCCGCCTATTTAAAAATTTCCGCTTTAAAAACTTCATTTCCCAAAACGCCTTTTTTAGCGCTAACTGCTACTGCAACAAAGCGCGTTCAAGACGATATTTGCCAACATTTAGCACTAAATGATCCCGCCTTTTTTACCAAATCATTTGCGCGTGAAAACTTGGCCTATCATGTTATTGTTACTGAAGATAAAAATTATAAGATCCAACAAATTCTTTCAAAAAACCCGCAATCAGCCATAATTTATGTGCGCAACAGAAGATCGTGTATTGAAACCGCACAACACCTTAATCAGTTGGGCTTTACAAGCACTTATTATCATGGAGGTCTTCCGCACAAAGAGAAGGAAAAGAACATGAAGTTATGGCTCAACAACGAGGCACAAGTCATCGTAGCCACAAATGCCTTTGGTATGGGCATCGACAAACCTGATGTGAAAACAGTGATTCATATTCAGTTGCCCGAAAATATTGAAAACTATTATCAAGAAGTGGGTAGAGCGGGAAGAAATGGCGAAAAAGCATTTGGAATAGTACTCACCAATGCTACCGATATTGAATGGACTAAAAATCAATTTCTTGCCACCTTACCCGACAAAAAATTTGTTAGAGATGTATATGTAAAACTGAATAATTACTTTCAGATCGCTTACGGAGAAGGATTTAATGAAAGTTTTGTCTTTAATTTGAATCAGTTTTGCGTGCAGTACCAATTTCCAACGCTTAAAACGTTTGCGAGTTTGCAATTTTTGGACCGTCAAGGTTTACTCACGTATCAAAATGAATCTTCCGAAAAAATGAGCCTCCAATTTATTATTTCGAGTAAAGAAGTGCTCCGATATTGTAGTCTGCACCCAGAAGACGAACCGATAATCACTTCAATTCTAAGAACATACTCCGGAATTTTTGATGTAGAAACTGCGGTAAATCCTACCTTAATTGCAAAAAAAACCTCTTGTTCAGATGCCATGGTTGAGAAAGTGATTCATCAACTTGCCGCAAGCAATTGCATCCTATTACATGCAAAAAGCAACGATAGCACGCTAACTTTTAATGAAGTACGAGAAGATGATTTAACAATCAATAGAATTGCAAAATTTTTAACCCATCAAAACCAGCTCAAGCAAGACCAATTTCAAAGCGTTTTGCACTACATTTCAGATACAAGTCAATGTAAAAACAAGTTACTTTTGGCTTATTTTGAAGAAAAGGTTGCAGAAAACTGTGGGATGTGTTCGTTTTGCATGAAATCCAAAGAAAATAATCCAAAAGAAACTACTGCATTAATTGAACATGTATTAAAAGAAGCCCCTTTGACTTCCAGAGAAATTGAAGAAAGACTGCAAATTTCCTCGGAAGCCATTATCTTTGCCCTACAATTATTATTAGAACAACACAAAGTTGCGATCAATTCGTACAATCAATATTACATACTGCATGGAAAAACTTAGAATTGTATTCATGGGCACCCCAGATTTTGCCGTTGGGATTTTAGACACCATTTACAACAGTAATTACGAAATTGTAGGTGTCATTACCGCTCCTGATAAACCTGCTGGTCGAGGTCAAAAGGTAAGCATTAGTGCGGTTAAAGAATATGCTCTTTCCAAAAAGTTGCACCTGTTGCAACCTACAAATTTAAAATCCCCCGATTTTTTGTTGGAATTAGAAGGTTTACAAGCCAATCTACAAGTAGTTGTAGCCTTTAGAATGCTCCCTGAAGTCGTTTGGAAAATGCCAAATTTGGGTACTTTTAATTTACATGCGTCTTTGCTGCCAGAATATAGGGGTGCCGCTCCTATCAATTGGGCCATAATTAATGGAGAAACCCAAACAGGTGTAACCACATTTTTTATCGATGATAAAATAGACACTGGTGCCATGATTTTACGCAAAGAAATTCCAATTGGAGCCGATGAAACGGCAGGTGAACTGCATGATCGTCTCATGCTACTTGGTAGTGAAGCAGTGATTGAAACATTGGCTTTAATTGAAAACCAAAAAGCAGTGACCACTATACAAGTCGAAAATCCAGATGTAAAAACAGCCTACAAACTCAACAAAAACAATTGTAAAATTGATTGGACCCAACCAGGAAGCACCATTAAAAATTTAATTCGCGGTTTATCACCTTATCCAGCCGCTTGGACTATTATCAAAGATGGAGACCAAGAGTGGCATGTTAAATTATATGCTGTTATGTTTGAATCCAACTCAGAAAGCAAAGCTGTTGGTTCAATTTATACTACTAAAAAAGAAATTGTAATCGTCACAAATGATGGATTACTCAAAGTGTCCCAACTTCAATTTCCTGGGAAGAAAAAAATGCTTGCACACGAATTGTTGAATGGGCACTCTTTTTCTGAAAATGCAATAGCCCTCTAAGCCTTATAAACACTAGAAAAAAGACTAAAAAAAAAGCTAAAATCATTAAGGTTATTAACATTTACCCTATTTTATCAACATTTTAGTCAAAATTTAATAAGAATACTTGCGTAGGTCAATTATACAGCTAAATTTGCTATCAAATAATTAAGTTTAACCAATTATAAATAACTTTATCATGAACAAATCAGAATTAATCGATGCAATGGCAGCTTCTGCTGGTATTACAAAAGCAGCTGCTAAATTAGCTTTAGAATCATTTTTAAGCAATGTTGAAGGAACTTTAAACAAAGGTGGAAGAGTTTCTTTAGTAGGTTTCGGATCTTGGTCAGTTTCTAAAAGAGCTGCTAGAGATGGAAGAAATCCTCAAACAGGAAAAACTATCAAAATTGCTGCTAAAAATGTAGTAAAATTCAAAGCTGGTGCTGAATTAGACGGAGCAGTAAACAAAAAATAATATTTTTTGATTATAACAGCAGAAGTCCCGATAGTATCGGGACTTCTTTTTTTTTCATCCTTTTGAATTTCTCATGTTATTTTGATAACTTTATAACATAAATTTTCAGCTTATGAAATCGATCACACTACAAAAAGGGCAGTTATTAATTGCTGAACCTTCATTATTAGGCGATTTTTCATTCAATCGTTCGGTACTTTTACTGACCGAACACAATGCTGTAGAAGGTTCTATCGGTTTTATCTTAAACAAACCGCTTCAATATTCCATTCATGATTTGATAGACGATATTGATGCATCCTTTGAAATTTATAATGGCGGACCTGTTGAACAAGATAATTTATATTTCATCCATACCATTCCAGCAATTATTCCCAACAGTATCGAAATTTCCAATGGAATCTATTGGGGTGGTGATTTTGAAGTGACCAAACAATTGATCAATGATAAGAAGATTTCAAAAGAACACATCCGGTTCTTTTTAGGCTATACTGGTTGGGGTGTTGATCAACTACAGGTAGAATTACAAGAAAAGGCCTGGATTGTAACAGAAAATACACTCAAAGACCAATTGCTATCCAAATCAAGCCATCATTTTTGGAAAGAAAAAATCATGGAACAAGGCGGCGAATATGTATTGTTTTCAAATGCACCTGAAAACCCTACACTCAATTGAGTTGCAAACTTTCATTTAGGCGTTTTACTAGTTCTCTCGAAAAATCTAGTCCATAGTTTTTCTTACGATATTGGGTAATCGGTTGAATACCAGAAATAACATTGGTAAGAAATAATTCATCTGCTTTTTGTAAATCAAAAGGTGAAATAACCTCTTCTCTTACTTCATATCCTTCCAGTTTTGAAAGTAAGGCAAGAACTTGTTTGCGCATGATACCATTGATACATCCTTGAGAAATGGGCGGGGTACTAATAACATTCCCCATTTTCATGAAAATGTTATTTTGCAAAGCTTCAACAATATTCTTTTCTTCGTTGAGTACCAAACAATTATCATAACTGTTCTCTTTTGCAAAAACAGATCCCACAACATGCAAGAGCTTATTGTTGGTTTTTAAGGTAGAAAGCAATTGTGTTGAAACGTGAAAATCTTTGTACAATTCGACTTCGTATACTTCTTTTTCTATTATATATTTTGCTATTTCAATGGGCATCGCCGTTACAACAAACGCTACTTCATTAGAAAGAGGCGCATAAAAACCACCTCCGGTTCTAAAAACAGAAAAACGTACGCGAAAGGCAGCGGATGCAGGAAACACCTCAATCAATTGGAGAATTTGTGCTTCAACATATTCCATAGTTAAAAGCATCGGAATCTCCATTCGACAAATACGCATGGTAGCCATGAGTCTAAAATAATGATCTTCAAGATACAATACTTGATTGTTAACCACTTTGATTGTTTCAAAAACGGCATCACCTACTAAAAATCCACGATTGGATTCCACGAAAACCGCACTATTTTCCTGAATAGTTCCGTTATAATTTACCATAAAAAAATCCCGATTAAATCGGGACAAATATACTTCAATAAAATGAATTTTAAACAGAACCTAAGACATGTTTTAAATCAGAAATTTGGTTTTCCCAAAGTAATTTTGACTCTTCCAATTCGTCTTCATAAGCAAAATCGGTTATCATGATTGAAACATCTTTTGTAATTTCGTCTTCCATGATTTTCAATTCGAAAAAATAATCGGTTTCACTATCACTATCATCCATCCACTTGAATTTAATGCGCTCGCCTGATTTTTTGGAAGCCAACCTCGCTTTTTCTTCCGAATCATTCCAAATGAATGTAAAATATTCGCCTCTTGAATTTACATTATCAGCAAACCACTCCGAAAGCCCCGAAGGAGTAGATATATATTGATACAATAATTGTGGCGAAGACTGTATTGGGAATTCTAATTCGTATTTTACTTTTACACTCATGGGACAGATTTTAATGAGCGAAATATATAGAGAATTTATTGAAAATACAAAAAAAGATTTTAATTTATTTGCAAAATAATATTTGCAAAGAATATAAATAGTTTTATATTTGCACCCGCATTCAAATAGGATGTTAGACCACTTTTGGCGAGGTAGCTCAGTTGGTTAGAGCGCAGGATTCATAACCCTGAGGTCACGGGTTCAACTCCCGTCCTCGCTACAGAGACAAACCCTTAACATTTAATATGTTAAGGGTTTTTTTTATTAAAAAAAACCTGCTATTAACCTACTTTGGAGTAAGGAAAAGAGTAAGGAACATTCTTTTTTTTATTAAAAAATTAATATAGAAAATACATTTTAATATTTTGTGAAATATTACCTTTGTATCCGATTTGAAAAAGATACTTGTCATATTACTCACTTTACTCGTTTTTATTCAACCTTTAAGCAAGGTATGGATTTTTGTATCTTTCAAAATAAACCAAGATTATATCGCAAAAAACCTTTGTGAAAACCGTGCTAAACCAATACTAAAATGTAATGGTAAGTGTCAGTTGATGAAAAAACTGAAACAAGCAGACAAAGACGAAGAAAAGCAAACACCGCAGACAATTAAAGAAAAATTAGAGGTGTTGTATTGTCACAATCAGGCAAATTTTAATGTTTCCCAAAAATTTGATTTTGAAGTCAAAAAACAATCGTTTTTTGGTTATAAATTTCAAGATTATTCATCGTATCAATCTACTATTTTTCGTCCTCCAATATTCAATTTGATTTAAAGCAATTCTTTGGTGAACCAAAGTAATTTTACCACTTGCGTAAAGCAATGTGGCTTATTTGGTATGGCATACACTTATCCAAATAGGCATTGTTAATATTAAATCAAATAAATACTAAAATGAATATTAGAGGAATGATTTCGGCAATAGGAATATTGCTAACGAGTAGTGCTGTCTATTCACAAACAACCATAGACACCACAAAAACAAAACAATTAGAGGAAGTTATAGTAACGGCTAATAAAAGAGAGGAAAGTATTATTAAAGTAAACACTTCTATTACATCTCTCTCTTCAAAAAAATTAGAAGACACTAGAACTTGGGGTTTAAGCGGACTTACTGCTTTAGTACCAAATTACAACTACCAAGAGTTAGGGGTTTCATTTCAGCAAATTCAATCTATTCGTGGGATTCAAGTGTTTAGTGAAAATCCTGCAGTTTCTACTTACATTGATGATGTAAACAATATTGATATTTTAGCAAATGGTTTTGCGTTTACTGATATTGAAAGAATTGAAATATTGAGAGGACCACAAGGAACTTTATATGGTAGAAATGCAATGGGTGGAGTAGTGAATATCATTACTAAAAAACCTACCAACCAAACGAATAGTTTTGCTGAAACAAGCTTTGGGAATCTTGGCTTACAACGCTATAGCACAGGTATTAAAACTCCTATTATTAAAGATAAATTATATTTTGGTTTAAATGGTTTGTACCAAACTCAAGATGGATTCTTAAAAAACAACATCTCAGGTACTTCTGCAACAGATACCAATCTTAACGGGAAATCCGTTGGAGGAGAAAAAAATCTGTATGGAAATATGTTTTTAAAATGGTTAGTAAACAATCGTTTTCATCTTACTTTAAACTTAAAAGGTCAACAGGACAAGAGTAATAATTCAGGATTTATGGTTTCTCAATTTAGCGATACCTATGCATTTGCAAATCCTGATGTAATTAATTTATCAAGAATTCAAAGTCACGAACGCAATATTTTAAACACTTCATTAGTAGCTAAATATAATGCTGATAAATTCACAATTACCTCAATTTCTGCTTTACAAACCATTTCTTTTGGATTTAAAGATTTAGATTTCCCAGGAATTTATCATTCTTATTATGACGGAAAAATTGGTGAATTACTTCCTCCTCAAAAAGTATGGAGTCAAGAGTTGAGAATTAATTCTCATTCAGACAGTAAGTTTCAATACACGGCGGGTGTTTATGCATTTACTCAGAAAGGTTATGAGCCTACAACAAATACCGCTTATGAATTATCGGATGCAGAAGCAGCAGCTTTTAGTTTACCAAGTGGTACTTATTTAATCAACAGAAATAGAAGTAACAACTCTGGACTTGCTGGTTTTGGAGAAATGAGCTACCAGTTAACAAACAAATTAAAAGCCACCGTAGGTTTGCGTTATGATTATGAAAAGCGTGAAGCAACCTTTAATGGATTTGGTGATGCAATGCTTTTTAATGGTGTAGTAACAGACATCAACCCTAACATCACTGCAGATGGAAATTATTCTGCAATTTCACCTAAATTTTCGGTGAATTATTCAGTAAATGAGCTTTCAAATATTTACGCAACCTATACAAGAGGATTTAGAGCTGGTGGTATTAATGCAAGTTCTTTACCTGCAGGAGTAAGACAAACATTTGACCCAGAATATTCGAATAATTACGAAATTGGTTATAAATCTTTCTTGTTAGATAAAAAACTTAGCATTGGAGCTTCTGCCTTTTTAATTCAGTGGAAAGATTTACAATTTTATAATTTGGTAGCTCCATTTACTTATGCAAGAGAAAATGTTGGCGATGCGCAATCTATGGGAATAGAATTAGAAGTTTCTGCTTTACCAGCAAAAGGACTACAATTAGACGGTAGTTTCGGATTTAACCCAACGGAATACAAAGGATTTGATTTGAAACGCGTTAACTTTGGTACCGGAGTAGAATCTACAACAGCCATTGGTGGTAATAAACTTTCTAATGCACCAACTCATACCCTATTTTTGGGCGCACAATATGAATATTCGATTAACCAAAAGTTAAAAGCAATTGTTCGTGGTGAAATTCGTAATTTAGGAAAACAATATACTGATATTCAAAACCAAATTGAACAACCTTCTTATACACTTCTTAACTCAAGAATTGGTTTAACTTACGGCAAATACAGTTTGTTTATTTGGGGACAAAATCTTACTAATGAAAGGTATTTAGCTTACGGAAACCCTGACAGTAGTTTTGGTCGTCAATCTCGAATGGCACAACCAAGAACATTTGGTTTAACATTGAGTGCAAAATTTTAATTAATCATTAAGCCAAAGGTTATATCCCTTTGGCTTAATTAAATTTGAGACATATGAAATCGACAATAAAAATTTCAACTTTAGTACTTTTACTTATTATTTCTGGAATAAGTTTTGGACAAAAAACAAATCCCGATAGTTTAGTTATCGGAACTGCTGACAAGCACGAAAAAATGATGGACATTCTTTATACTCCAACAAAAGTTCCTATCAAAAAAATCGGTATTTTATTATATGATGGCTACAATACTTTGGATGCAATGGGACCTTATCATACATTGGCTGAAATTATGGGTGCTAAGACCTATTTTATTGCAAAAAATAGAGGAATGGTAAAAAACCAAAGAGGTTTAGAAATAAAAGTAGATAGCTCGTTTGCAGATGTGAAGTCCTTAGATATTTTGGTGATACCTGGCGGTGCAACTGAAACAATAATGCTAACTCAAGACACTGAAACAATCAATTGGATTAAGCAAATTGACAAGACAACCAAATACACAACGAGTGTATGTACGGGCGCTTGGGTTTTGGGTGCAACTGGATTGTTACAAGGAAAAAATGTTACTTCAAATTGGTATAGAGGTGAAGAAATGATGAAAATGTATGGTGCAAATTTTAAAGAGGAGCGTTATGTAAATGACGGGAAATATTGGACTTCAGCAGGAGTTTCTGCTGGTATAGATATGTCGTTGGCAATTATAGATGACTTATTAGGTAGAAAATATACTGAAGCAGTTATGTTAGATTTAGAATACGACCCTAAGCCACCATACAACGCAGGAACACCAAAAAAATCAGACCCATTAGTTGCGGATATGATGAAAGAGATGTATGATATGTTAATGTTGCCTTTAATTGAAAAAGTAAAAGCAAAGAAATAAACAAACTTAAATTTTATATCCATTCTGGAGTAAGGAAACGGAGTAAGGAATTATAAAAAAAGACGCAATAAACGCTTGATATTACTGTGTAAATTAAAGGGGGACACAGGATGAAAAATTTTCATAACCCTGAGGTCACGGGTTCAACTCCCGTCCTCGCTACAGAATTTATCAAATATTAAAAACGGATTATACATAGTAATCCGTTTTTTTTTATGACTTGTAATTCAATTTAAAATAAACGCTTCTTAACAGTTTGCTAAAATTTTAGCGATTAATGTATAAATAGTTACATTTACAATAAAACCATGAAATTACTATTTTTACTACTTCTGTTTCCAATATCCATGAATGAAGGTTTACTTTTTGATTTTAATAAAAACACCAATGCTAAAGAATGGCAAATCTTAGATGATACTGTTATGGGCGGACGTTCGTATGGTAAATTCAAAATTGATGACCAAGGGAATGGCCTTTTTTATGGCGATGTTTCTACTGCAAATAATGGCGGATTTTCATCCGTTCGCTACCAATTGAAGCGAAAGAACATTAGCAACTTCACAAAAGTTGCCATTCGATTAAAAGGAGATGGTAAAGCCTACCAATTTCGAATTAAAGCGGATAAGAACGCTTACTTTTCATACATTACAACTTTTAAAACGACTGGAGAATGGGAAACTGTCCTACTCGATTTAAATGATTTATATCCTTCTTTTAGAGGACAAACCTTAGACCTTCCAAATTTTAATAAAGAGACGATAGAAGAACTAGTGTTTTTAATCGGAAACAAGAAAAATGAATCGTTTGAACTCCTCATCGATACTATTGAATTGGTAAAATAAATTACCGAAAACAATAAAATATATCTACTATCTTTGTAGCATGAGCCTAACTTTACTTTCTTCACCGCTTCAAGGATTTACGGATTTTAGATTTCGCAATGCTTTTCAACAGCATTTTGGAGGCATCGATACCTTTTATGCGCCCTACATCAAACTGAACGGTAAATTGATTATAAAAGGTTCGTATGAGCGAGATATCCTTCCCGAAAATAACACCACACTCGAAGTTATCC
The DNA here is from genome assembly GCF_044376915.1 of Flavobacterium sp. Taxonomy (GTDB): domain Bacteria; phylum Bacteroidota; class Bacteroidia; order Flavobacteriales; family Flavobacteriaceae; genus Flavobacterium. The sequence continues at coordinate 19,108 of NZ_JBILKB010000009.1, read as the reverse complement.
CACAAATTATTACCAATGATGCCGAAGAATTTTTATTTGTAGCCAACTATGTGCAGCAAGTGGGTTACAAAGAACTAAATTGGAATTTAGGCTGCCCTTATCCTATGGTAGCAAAGTGTGGCATGGGTTCTGGTTTGATTCGCAATACGTCACAGATTGAACATATTTTACAGCGAGTACACGAGGAAACCAATATTGTTGTTTCTTTAAAAATGCGAATGGGCTATGATAATGCCACCGAAATTTTAGATGTCTTTCCGATCTTAGACCGATATCCCATTAAAAATATAGCCATTCATGCCCGCATTGGAAAACAATTGTATAAGGGAGGAGTCGATTTAGATTCGTTCCAAAATTGTTTAAACCATACAAAACACAAAATTTATTATAACGGCGATATTACATCTGTATCTAAATTTAAAGAATTACAAGAGCGATTTCCTGCTATTGACCATTGGATGATCGGAAGAGGTTTAATTGCCGATCCATTTTTGCCAGCAATGATTAAAAATAACACCACAGAATATCCCAAAAATAAATTGGAAATATTTGAAGCTTTTCACGAGACAATATATCATGATTACGATGCCTATTTATCAGGTCCTACGCCTATTCGCATGAAAATGCTAGGGTTTTGGGAATACTTCTCAGAATCGTTTTCCAATCCACAGAAAACGTTTAAAAAAATTAAAAAAGCCGGAAACAGTAAAAATTATAAAGCAGCGGTGAAGGAAATTTTTAAAAACGGATAAATCTATAGTTTAAATCGATTGCCTAATTTTTTTCCAATCAAATAAGCAATTCCAATTCCTAAAATGAGTATCCAAAGATTTATGAAAATATAAAACGTATAAGCCATTGAATGTTCAATCGAATTGTAGCAGTACGTTTCAAGTAAAAAACAAAAATCGGTGGATTTTGTTGTAAATTGAGATAAAATAAAACTTAACGATAGTGATATCCCTACAGCCGAAACACCATACATTACATTTTTATTATACGCTTTTTTTCCTATGGGAGCAAATACATTTCGTTCCTTTTCTGAACGTTTATTGTTTTGCAAAGACCAAATTACTTTTTTTGCTTCGTCGTTGACATTCATACAATTACAATAACCGCTTAATCGGAATTTAGCAAAGATCACATTTAATTTAGGAAAGCAATGTAACTAAAGTAGCCAAATCTACCTTTTGTTGTTCACCGGTTTGTAAGTTTTTTAATCCATATTCCATACGTTCCATTTCGGAAGCTCCAACAAGTACTGCAAAAGGAATTCCTCTTCGGTCGGCATGTTTGAATTGTTTGTCAATTTTTACAGCATCGGGATACAATTCCACCTTAATGCCCTTTTGACGAAGCACAGCAATAGCTTGCATCGCATATAAAGCTTCACGGTCACCAAAGTTCAAAAACAAAGCTTTTGACGTCGCTAACACCGTTTCTGGAAACAAACCAACTTCTTCCATTACTAAGGCGATGCGATCTAATCCGAAAGAAATTCCAACACCCGACATGTTTTTCAATCCGAAAATCCCTGTTAAATCATCATAACGACCACCACCACCAATAGATCCCATGGCAATACCTTCAGGAGCAGCTACTTCAAAAATGGCACCCGTATAATAATTTAAGCCTCGTGCTAACGTTACATCCAAATCCAAAAATGCAGTTTGTAATCCTAAAGCCGAAACCTGATCACAAATGAATTGCAATTCTGCTACACCTTTTTTTCCTTCTTCGGAATTGGTCAACAAAAGAGCTAATTTTTCTATTTTTTCATCAATTGTCCCGATAAAATGAAACAAGGGTTGCACTTTTTCAATAGCCGCTGGCGAAATACCTTTTTCCAACATTTCTTTTTTAACGCCATCTTCCCCTATTTTGTCTAATTTATCAAGAGCCACCGTAAAATCAATCAATTTATCAGAAGCACCAATAACCTCAGCAATTCCTGATAAAATCTTACGATTGTTGATTTTTATGGTTACACCTCCTAAACCTAACTGACTAAAAACAGCATCGTACAATTGCACCAATTCCACTTCCTGCCAAAGTGAATTTGAACCCACCACATCGGCATCACACTGATAAAACTCTCTAAAACGCCCTTTTTGAGGACGATCGGCACGCCAAACGGGTTGGATTTGGTAGCGCTTGAACGGAAATTCAATTTCGTTTTGGTGTTGTACCACATACCGAGCAAACGGAACCGTTAAATCATAGCGAAGTGCTTTTTCTGAAATTTTACCCGTTAATTGTTTATAGTTTATGGCTTGTAATTCTTCCTGAGGAACTTTATCCAAATAATCTCCCGAATTCAATATTTTAAAAATCAAACGATCGCCTTCTTCTCCGTATTTTCCCATCAAGGTTTCCGAATTTTCAAACGATGGCGTTTCAATGGGCTGAAACCCAAATTTCTCAAAATTTGTTTTAATCGTAGAGAAAATATAATTCCGCTTCGCTACTTCTGCAGACGAAAAATCACGGGTTCCTTTAGGTATACTTGGTTTTTGTGCCATTTTTCTAATGTGTCAATTTGAAAATATGTCAATCAGACGATTCATTTCTTTTGTTGTGCAAATATCGGATATATTACTGACTTCAAAAAATAATAAGACTAATTACTAATCACTTTTTACAAATTACTTTTTTAATGTAACAAAATAAATTATTTGTAGTCTTATAATCATGATCGGATTATTCAAAGAAAATACAAAAATCGCACTTGACTCGATAAAAAGTCAGGCGCTACGTACTTCCCTAACGGTATTAATTATTGCTATCGGAATTTGGGCCTTAGTAGGTGTTTTAACCCTTGTTACAGCTTTAGAAAATTCATTATTGACCAATTTTGCCTCTATGGGTGCTAATACTTTTTCCATTAGTCAGTATGATTTTTCTTCTGAAATCAATCAAAATGATGCCGATCAACGGGTGAATCCCATTATAAGTTATCCACAAGCCAAAGCCTTTCAAGACAAATATTCCTTTCCCTTTACCACCACCTCACTATCCTTTACAGCAGGTTCTGCCATTGAAGTAAAATACCAAGACAAGAAAACTGATCCAGAAATTACTGTAGTAGGTATTGATGAAAATTTTTGTCCGAATAAAGGATTAGAAGTAGTTAAAGGTCGAAATATGAATTCGTTTGACGTAGCCAACAACAACTATGTTTGCGTTTTGGGTTCTGATTTTGAAAAAGGTTTGTTTGCGAACATGAATCCTATTGATAAAATTATATCTATTCGTGGTGCCAAATTTAGAGTGATTGGTGTTTTGAAAGAAAAAGGTTCCACTTTTGGCAACAGTCAAGATTTACGCGTATTAATACCCACACAAGTGTCACGGTCCCTATTCTCAGCTCCCAATATCAATTACGATTTGGACGTCATGGTAAACAACGAAGCGGTATTGAATGAAGCGGTAGATGATGCTAAAATGACCATGCGCCGTGTGCGCAAACTGAGTCCGGTTGAAAAAGACAATTTTGGCATTGAACGAAGTGATGATTTACGACGCACGCTACTTGATCAAGTTGCCTTTTTAAGTGTAATTGCATGGGTGATTGGATTACTGACTGTTTTTGGATCTACCATTGCTTTAACCAATATTATGTTGGTATCTGTTACCGAGCGCACAAGAGAGATTGGAGTTCGAAAATCATTAGGTGCTAAACGCTCCACTATTGGATGGCAATTTTTAACCGAAACCTTTGTAATTAGTCAATTGGGCGGATTATTGGGGTTGATTTTAGGAATAGGAACAGGTTATTTAATTGCCTCGTTACTGAAATTTTCATTCAGTACGCCTTGGTTAGCTATAATTGCTACCGTTATTACGACTATAGTAGTTACCATTATTTCTGGATTGGTACCCGCCTTAAAAGCGGCTAAATTAGATCCTGTGGAAGCGTTAAGATACGAGTAGGTAGTTGGTAGTTAGAAGTACAAAATTACTTTTTACTTTTCACTCTTTACTTTTCACTTTTTACCATTCGATCATTACCATACATATCTTTTTTTAATTCTATATTTTTAAACCCCAGATTTTGAAGCAATTCAACCGTTTCTTTGCCTAAGTATTGATTGATCTCGAAAAACAATAATCCGTTTGGCGATAAGTATTTCAATGCCAATTGTGCAATTTTCCGGTAAAAAAGTAAGGCATCGGTATCTTCCACAAACAAAGCTAAATGCGGTTCATAATCCAACACATTTTTCTTGATTTCTTGTTTTTCCAAATTACGAACATACGGCGGATTTGAAACGATGATATTATAGGATGACTGGTGTTTGGTGATGGGTGATGGGAGAATTAATAAATCATCAACATCCAATATATTCGCTTGAATAAAATTAATTTCAACTTTATTTAATTCAGCATTCCTTTTGGCTACTTCTAGAGCCTTTTCAGAAACATCAATTGCAGACACATTGGCTTGTGGAACATTTGCTCTTAATGCAATGGGGATACAACCTGTTCCAGTTCCAATGTCTAAAATGGTAATTGGTGATGGGTATTGGGTAATGGGTGAATTCAAAATCCAATCTACCAATTCTTCGGTTTCTGGTCTTGGAATTAGTGTGTTTTCATTGACTTCAAATTTCATACCATAAAACCAAGCTTCACCTGTAATGTATTGAATGGGTTTTTCTTGTTGTAATTGAGCTAAAATGGCATTCCATTTTTCAACATCATATTCTGAAAGTACAAAATTAGGATGCAAAGCTACTTCTACCCGCTTTAGATGATGCAAATATTCGGTCAAAATGAAAAAGAAACTTTCAATTTCTTGTTCGTCTTGAATACTTTTAAGAGCATCAAAAAAGTGAGTTTTGTATTGTTTTAGTAGCATTGCTTATACTATATTTTTAGTCATCCAAATTTCACAACTACTATGCCCTGTATTTCCCATTGGGCCATCAATAGGCTCAAAACCTAATCTCGCATAAAGCTTTTGAGCGGCTGTCATAAACGATAAGGTTTCCAAATAACAAAGTTCAAAATCTTGATTTTTGGCAAATTCCAAACATTGCTTGATAATTCTTTCCGCATAACCCGTTCCTCTTATTTCAGGAGCGAAATACATTTTTTGCAATTCGCAAACCGAATCAACTCCATTTTCCAAAGGCGCAACACCACAACCACCGACAACTTCTCCATCTTTTTCCACCACATAATATACCGAACGAGGTGCTTGATACACTTCGTACAAGCTATCTAAAATAGGATCAGCATAGGCTGTGCCAACTTTTGGCGCATTTAATTCATGAAAAATAGCACGAATTACCTTAGCAATTGATTCGTTGTCTTTTTGTTGGATTTCTCTAATTAACATAGCAATTATATTGGTGGTAAAATTACATAAATTAAGTTGAGATTGTTTTAACATATAAGCTATTTAAGTTTTTTTGCCTTTTGAAAAGATTTAAAAAGCACATAAAAGAAAATTAAAAGCTTATATGAACATGTTGATTAACTTCTTAAAATATATTTATACTCATATGACTTATATGTTTAATTTTATACTTTTAAAAATAGTACTTTTGTAGTATGACGAACCACGAAATATACATGAAGCGCTGTATTCAATTGGCCAAAAATGGTTTGGGTACTACCTACCCTAATCCGATGGTCGGAAGTGTTATCGTACACGACGGAAAAATCATTGGCGAGGGTTGGCATAAAAAAGCAGGCGAAGCCCACGCCGAAGTCAATGCAGTGTATGCGGTACAAGACAAATCACTGTTAAAAGAAGCTACGATTTATGTAAGTTTAGAACCGTGTAGTCATTTTGGAAAAACACCACCTTGTTGTGATTTAATTCTTGCAAATGAAATTCCGAATGTGGTTATTGGCACCCTCGATCCCTTTGCAAAAGTGGCCGGAAACGGAATCAAAAAATTAATTGAAAACGGAAAAAATGTAACCGTTGGCATTTTAGAAGACGAATGCAATGCGCTGAATAAACGCTTTTTCACATTTCACCAAAAGAAAAGACCTTATATTATATTGAAATGGGCGGAGACCGCTGATGGCTTTATAGCACCAATATCGAAAGAAACAAAAAGCCCCGTTTGGATTTCGAATCCCTATTCTCGACAAGTAGTACACAAATGGCGAACCGAAGAACAAGCTATACTAGTGGGAACTCAAACGATTTTAGATGACAATCCTAGTTTAACGGCAAGAACCTATAGCGGTACAAATCCCATTCGTATCGTTTTAGATAAAACTGGAAAAATTGCTGCACATTATGCCGTTAAAGACTTCTCGAATCCGACTATCATATTGACCGAGAGCAAAAAATTTACTTCAACTGAAAATTGTATCTATGAAAATGTTATCTTTGATAAAAGCCTAGCACATTCCATTGCGACTATTTTATACCGTCATGACATTCAGTCGGTTATCATAGAAGGAGGTGCAAAAACCATACAATCTTTTATAGATGCCCATTTATGGGATGAAGCAATGGTTTTTACTGGACAAATAAAATTTCAAGACGGAACTCAAGCCCCAAAGTTCAATGGAAATTCAATCCAACGTTTTGACATCAAGGATGACCAACTTAATATTTTCAGAAATTATGATTGATGCAATTATTTTTGACTTTGGTGATGTCTTTATTAATTTAGACAAACAAAAAATTGATGCCGAATTTAGAAAATTAGGTTTAACAGAATGGCATGCCGATTTGGATGCACTGAACAAACAATATGAACGCGGGAAAATTGACGAAGTAACCTTCTTGGAGGGGTTTCAAAAACATATACCTCATGCAGATTTAATCAGTATTCGCAATGCCTGGAATTCTATTTTGGCTGATTTTCCGCTGTATCGACTTGAGTTTCTTCAAATGATTGCTTCAAAATACCGTTTATTTTTATTGAGCAATACCGATCATACTCACATAGAAAAATTTGAACACAATGAAGGACTAACCTTTGCTAGAGATTTCTATAGCTGCTTTGAAAAAGTATATTTTTCTTACGAAATTCAAATGCGCAAACCTGAAGAAGATGCGTTTAAATTTGTACTAAACAATCACAATTTGAATCCGAAAAAAACACTATTTGTTGATGATAAAACAGAAAATACAGATGTGGCTGAAAAACTAGGCTTAATTGTTTGGAATTTAGAAGTTGGAAAAGAAGATGTTGTCGATTTATTCTCAAAAAAATTCAGCTTTTAATTGGACACCTTAATAAACGATACCTACAAAACTATTGAACAAGCAAGCCAAGAAATTTTGTTTAAAGAAAAGAACAGTAAATTTTATGGTTATGCTTTTCCCGTTATTTCAGAAGAAGAAGTCAAAGTACACTTAGAGCTTTTGAAAAAAGAGCATTTTTCAGCTCGGCATTGGTGTTATGCCTATCAAATAGGAACTGAAAAAATACAATACCGCGCCAACGATGATGGCGAACCAAATAATAGTGCTGGCATGCCAATTTACGGACAAATACAGTCGTTTGAAGTTACCAATATATTGGTAGTGGTTGTTCGTTATTTTGGCGGAGTAAAATTGGGCGTGGGCGGATTAATTTCTGCCTACAAAACAGCCGCACAATTGGCACTTGAAGATGCTGAAATCGTTGAAAAAACCATTGACAAACAATTTATCTTAACTTTCGGCTACGCACACATGAACAAAGTAATGCGCATTATTAAAGAGAAAAATCTTACCATTGTGGCCCAAAAAATGGAACTCGATTGTGAAATTGTGGTGGCCACCCGAAAAAAAAACGCCCAAATTATATGGGACACTTTTGAAAATTTATACGAAGTTCAACTTCATGAATTAGATTAACTTATAACGCCTTTAATTTTTCTAATACATAGTCAGGAGGCAAAATTGGACGGCCAGATTTCATATCGACAAAGACCAACATTGAATAACCCGTTGTTAATAACTCACTGTTTTCGTTGTAGATCTCGTAATCAAATTCAATCTTTACAGTAGTCTGACTTTTTAAAATAGTCTTCACTGTTAACAAATCATCATAGCGTGCTGGTTTTTTATAATTCATTGAAAGTGAAACAACCGGCAACATTACACCATTTTCTTCCATCCATTTGTAAGAAACCCCCATATTTCTAAGCCATTCTACACGACCCATTTCAAAATATTGTGCATAATTACCATGATAAACCACTCCCATTTGATCGGTTTCTGCATAACGCACACGAACTTGAAATTGATATTCTTTCATATTGAAATATATTTTTTTTAATTTTACCCGAAATGAATTGTTGACTTACAATTTTTTTTTTTAAAAATCAATAGAAAAAAAATTTTTTTTAAAGAAATTTGTTCACATATTTGCTATCCCAAATAATGTACAAAAAATCCCTATCCTTTTTGTAAGATAACCTGTACAAAAATAACAATAACAATTCAAAAGTAATCGAATTTATGACAAAAACTGCGCAATCGGTATGGAATAACTGTCTTAGTTTCATAAAAGACAACATTCAGGATCAAGCCTATAAAACTTGGTTCGAGCCAATTCAGTCAGTTGAGTTAAATGATAACGCATTATCGATTCAAGTACCTAGTAAATTTTTCTATGAATGGTTAGAAGAGCACTATGTAAAATTGTTGAAAGTAGCGCTTACTAAAGAATTAGGTCCAAGCGCTAAGTTATTGTACAAAATCAAAATGGAAAACACTTACGGAAACAAGCTACCATTTACAGAGCAAATTCCGAGTTACAATAGAACTGCAGTAAAACCACAAGAAGTTGACGTGCCTATTGTGAATAAAAATCCAGAATTGAAAAATCCGTTTATCATCCCTGGCATTCGCAATTTAAAAATTGAATCCCAATTAAACGCCAATTACAGTTTTGATAATTTCTTAGAAGGTGATTCCAACCGATTAGCCAGAAGTGCAGGTATGGCTGTTGCCAATAAGCCAGGAGGCACCTCCTTCAATCCGTTATTAATTTTTGGTGGTGTAGGATTGGGAAAAACCCACTTAGCACATGCCATTGGAGTAGAAATTAAAGATAAATATCCTGAAAAAACCGTATTGTATATTTCGGCTGAAATTTTCACGCAACAATATATTGATTCGGTGAAGAAAAATACACGTAACGATTTTATTCACTTCTATCAACTCATCGATGTTTTGATCATTGACGACGTGCAATTTTTGTCGGGTAAATCAGGAACACAAGATGTATTCTTCCATATTTTCAATCACTTACATCAAAACGGCAAGCAGGTAATACTTACCTCAGACAAAGCTCCTGTTGACATGCAAGATATTGAGCAACGCTTGTTATCGCGTTTCAAATGGGGATTATCGGCAGAATTACACCAACCCGATTATGAAACACGCATTTCCATTCTCAAAAATATTTTATTTAGAGACGGTGTTGAAATGCCTGATGAAATTATAGAATACGTTGCAAAAAACATCAAATCAAACGTTCGTGAGCTTGAAGGTGCCATTATTTCATTGATTGCTCAATCTTCTTTCAACAAACGTGAAGTTACGATTGATTTGGCGAAACAAGTTGTAGAAAAATTTGTTAAAAACGTAAAACGAGAAATTTCTATCGATTACATACAAAAAACAGTTTCAGATTACTTCCAATTGGATTTAGAAACGTTACAATCGAAGACTAGAAAGCGTCACGTTGTGCAAGCTCGTCAACTCGCTATGTTTTTTGCGAAGAAATTCACAAAAGCATCTTTGGCAAATATTGGTTCTCAAATTGGTGATCGTGATCACGCAACTGTATTGCACGCATGTAAAACTGTAGACAACTTAGTAGCTACAGACAAACAATTCAAAAAATTCGTTGAAGATATCAACAAGAAATTATCGCTATAAATGCCGATGAACATCTTGATGGTTTGTTTAGGTAATATTTGCAGATCTCCTCTAGCAGAAGGTATTTTGCGCACAAAACTCACTACCGATTTCTATATAGACTCAGCTGGTACAGGCGGATGGCACGTAGGACAATCGCCAGATGTACGTTCGATTGAAACTGCGAGAAATTACAACATAGACATCAGCCATCTAAAAGCAAGAAAATTTTCGGTTTCAGATTTTGATACTTTTGATCATATCTTTGTAATGGATCAATCGAATTATAAAGACGTTCTCCAATTAGCACCAGATGGTATAGCAAAATCTAAAGTATCGTTAATTTTAGGCCCTTCAAAAGAAGTACCAGATCCCTATTATGGCGGTCAAGATGGTTTTGAAAAAGTATATCACTTATTAAATCAAGCTTGTGAAGAAATTGCAAAAAAATTAAAAGTTATACCATGAAATCAAGCGCATTTGGCAAACTATATTTAATTCCATGCACACTTTCCAATCCAGGAGAAACTACAGTAGTGCCAGAAGATGTTTTGCCACAACAAATCAAAAGAACGATTGATTGTATTGATCACTACATTGTAGAAAATGAAAAAACAGCGCGTAAGTTTATCAAGAGTATACATCCTGAAAAAAAACAACCCGAATTAAAAATAAACGTATTAAACAAGCATACCGAAATTTCTGCGCATTATGATTTCATTCAACCGCTTTTAAACGGTGAAAATATGGGACTAATGAGCGAATCAGGATGCCCTGGTATTGCCGATCCCGGTGCTGTGATTGTAAAATTAGCACATGAAAAAGGAATTCAAGTGGTACCTTTAGTAGGGCCGAGTTCTATCCTATTGGCGCTAATGGCCAGCGGAATGAACGGACAAAGTTTTGCATTTAACGGCTATTTACCTATTGATAAACAAGATAAGAAGCAAGCGCTTAAAATGTACGAACGTTTGTCTCTGGAGAAAAATCAAACCCAATTATTTATTGAAACACCGTATCGCAATACCAAATTAATGGAAGATTTGGTACAATTGCTGCAACCAAGTACACTTTTATGCGTTGCTTGTGATATTACCTTACCTACAGAGTACATAAAAACCAAAACGATTCAGGAGTGGAAAAAAGAAAAGGCCGATTTACATAACCGGCCTTGTATATTTATTCTTCACAAAATATAAATTATTCTAAATTAACTTTAGCCTCAGGATCTGCTTTGATGTGTGAAATATCATATCCAGAAAAACTTCTGATATAACTGGATATAGAAGTACCAAATCCGTCTCTAAATCCTCTTCGCCCGTTACTTCTCAAATATTTTTTAACGGAACCCGCACCGCCCAAATGAGCAGCAGCTAACAAGCCAGATTCTGTAATTTCTACACCATTAATGATTCTACCCGAATATTTTTCGATTTCCTTTTTTAAGATCCACTTGTGACGAGCAATTAAAGCCTTGAAAGCTTTATCCTGCCAATTGCCATTATGTAAAAACTCTTGAAAATCATAAATTCCTATTGTACGTAATGCACTTTTTCCGAATTGATATTTACCCATATATCCGTAAGGATTAACTAAGTGTAACATACCTCTTGACTCTTTATAAGCCATTTTTTGGGCAAAACCAAAGAATGTTTTCCCTACAAGTGGTACTCTAATTCCCACATCTTCGTTTTCAAACTGATTGGGTACATGGTAAACCATTACCTCGTTGTCATCGATATGAAAACCTTCTATTTTCTCTAGCTCAACGGTTATAAACCCTGAAGAAACTACTAATACTAGGAGTGTCAATCCTAAAATGTATGACCCTTTTTTTATCATCAAATGTTATTTCTCAGCGTCTGTCACCCATCTGAAATTACCGGGTCAAATATACAAAAAAAATTATAGTATTGATTTACAGAATGTTAATATTTTCTAAAAAGAAAAACTACATACCTAAATAAGAAATTTCAAACCCAAAAAAACAGCACCGAAAAAAGGGTTTCGAATGCCCAACAAAAAAAGAAACCATTAGAGTTTAATGCCTAGTTTAGTTACCCATTCGGCATATTTCTTCGCGTTGACCATATGCGCTTCATAGGTCGTTTCAAACGCATGATATCCAGGTCTATTAGGGTCGGCACAAAAATAAATATAGTTGTGCTTTTCAGCATTAAGTACTGCATCAATAGCCGAAATATCTGGCATAGCTATTGGTCCGGGCGGCAGCCCTTTGTTGATATACGTGTTGTAGGGTGATTTTACGAATAAATTACTACCTCCTACTCTTTTAATTATTTGATCAAAATCACCCGACTTTTCTTTTAGGGCATAAATTATGGTTGGGTCAGCTTGCAATGGCATATCTTGTTGGATTCGGTTCAAATAAGCACCGGCAACACGTGGTCTTTCATCTGCTTTTACCGTTTCTTTATGAACAATTGAAGCCAAAGTATACACCTGTGCGGGCGTCATATTAAGTGCTTCAGCTTTGGCTAAACGTTCGGTATTCCAAAATTTTGTATGCTCTTTTGCCATTTTCTTAGCCATTTTCTTAGCCGAAGTATTCCAATAAAATTCATACGTATTGGGAATAAAAAGGGTCAATGCCGTTGCTGACGTCAATCGTTTTTCTTCCAAAAAAGCAGCGTTTGTAAATGCTTCAAACAATGCAGTAGTATCGGGTTCTAATTGTGTAGCCAGACGCTGCATCAGTTTTTCTAACGTTTCTTGATTGTTAAACGCTACTGTAACCGGAACATTCAAGCGCAAACTTCTGACCATATCAAAACTCGTCATGTCTTTTTTAAACAAAAACTTTCCAGATTTTACATTTGTACTGTAATTTCTAGAGGTTGCTACAAAATCAAATTTTTCAAAATCAGCTACTAATGGAGATACAATTTCTTTAACTAGTTCATAGTTTGCATCACTAGGAATGTATACGAATACTTCTTCCTGTGAAAATTGAGTATTTGGTGTAAAAGCTTTTATATAAACATATACCCCAATAATTGAAGCTATTACGATTCCTACAACCGATACTATAGCCAGTATTTTTTTTGTATTCAAAAGAGATGAATTTATAAGTTATTGAATCAATTGGAAGAGCAATTCGTCTTTATAAAGATTATTTACTCTGTTCCAGTCTTTTTTTATTCCAATTTTTTGGAAGCCAAATTTAGTAAAAAGTTGCAAACTAATTTCGTTATCACTTCCAATATTTGCATATAATTGATGCAATTGTAATTGTTGGAACGAATACTGGATTACTAAAGCTAAGGCTTCCGATCCAATACCCTTAGTGCGTTGGGCTTGCGAACCAATTACTAAACCAACACCCGCTCTATTGTTTTTTGGATCAAAATCAAAAATATCAATCAAACCTATAGTTTCGCTTGTTTCATTCAAACAAATAGCCAAACGCAACTGTTTTGCTTCATAAATGTCTTGGTGTGCATTTTCTAAATATTGTCGAATTAAAAAACGACTGTATGGCGTTTGCGTATTGCTTACTTCCCAAACGGATTCGTCATTTTCTAAAGCATAAATAAAATCCAAATCCTCAGGCTCTAATGCCCGTAAATAAATTATATGTCCCGATAGTGTTACCATAGTTTTAGTTGAGAATATTGGAAAATATAATCTTACAAGTCAATTGTTCCTTCAAAAACAAAGGTGGCCGGCCCAATTAAAAATACATCCCTATAATTACCCTCTTGTTTTTTAAAGTGTACTTGTAACGCTCCACCCTCTACTTTCAGATCAATTATAGAACTATTCGTTTTACCCGATTCATACATCGCAATGGCGACAGCAGTAACTCCCGTACCGCAAGATAAGGTTTCATCTTCAACACCTCTTTCATAGGTGCGAACAGCAAAATGATTCTCACACAACGGCTCCACAAAATTTACATTACTTCCCGACGCTCCATATAAATCTGAATATCGAATTTTTGCCCCTTCTGCTTTTACTGGAAAGTTTTTCAAATCCGACACCAATTGAACATGATGAGGCGAACCCGTATTTAAAAACGTATAGCCGTCATGAACAGCCACCGAATGCACATCTTTCATTTGTAAAGATACCCATTGCTCCGTTGTAATTGTTGCATAATGATAGCCGTCAACCGCTTCAAATTCTGCAGCATTTTGAATGATACCCAATTGTTGTGCAAAGGCTACCAAACATCTTCCACCATTACCACACATACTACTTTCATTTCCATCCGAATTGTAATACACCATTTTAAAATCATAGTTAGCATGATTTTCCAGGAGAATCATACCATCGGCACCTATACCAAAACGTCGATCGCATAATTTTTCGATCAGTTGTGAATCTTCTTTTGGAAATAATTCCAACCGATTGTCTACCATGATAAAATCATTACCGGTGCCTTGGTATTTATAAAAGGTAAGTTGCATGACTCATTAATTTTCACAAAAGTACAAATATTAATAAGATGTTAAACAATGTTAATCGTGCGTTAAAGTGATTTTTAGAAAAAAATTTGTTTTTAAATTTGAGTATCAAAAATGAAAAACCTATGAAAAATTTTGGAAGTTTACTAGCAGTATCACTCTTAAGTGGAGCCGTAACATTAGGTACTTATAAATTCTTTTTGGAACCTAATGTCACAGGGAAAATTACCCTTGCCAACCCAAATTATATTAAAAACGTTGGTTTGGGTGCTGAAAACATTGATTTTACAACGGCAGCAGAAAATACAATTCATGCCGTGGTTCACGTAAAAAACAAAACTGTTTCCAAAGTACCTTATTTGGATTTCTTTTATGGGTATCGAGGCGACCGAGAGCAAACTCAAATTGGTACCGGTTCAGGAGTGATTATTTCCGAGGATGGCTATATTGTAACCAATAATCATGTTATTCAAAATGCTACAGAATTAGAGGTCACCTTAAATAACAACAAATCCTATAAAGCAAAATTAGTGGGCACCGATTCAAAGATGGATATTGCACTATTAAAAATTGAAGCCGATGAAAAATTACCTTATACCATTTTTGGAAATTCAGACGAGATTAAAATAGGCGAATGGGTTTTAGCAGTAGGAAATCCGTATAACTTAAATTCAACGGTAACGGCAGGTATTGTATCGGCTAAAGCACGAAACTTAGCCAATGATGGTATACAATCGTTCATACAAACCGATGCGGCTGTTAATCCCGGTAACAGTGGTGGAGCATTGGTAAACACTCGTGGGGAATTAATAGGTATTAACACTATGATCTCATCTCCTACCGGAAGTTATACCGGATATTCATTTGCTGTTCCTTCAAACATAGCATTAAAAATAATTGAAGATTTAATGCAATTTGGAAATGTTCAACGTGGAGTACTAGGTATTGAAGGAGGCGAATTAAATTCAAATTATGCAAAGGAAATAGGTGTAAAAGTAACGCAAGGCTTCTACATCAATAAAGTAACCAAAAATTCAGGTGCTGAAAAAGCAGGCTTACGAAAAGGAGATATAATCGTACAATTAGACGATAAAAAAATTAATGGTTTTGCCGAATTAACCGCATACATTAATACAAAAAGACCAAATGATATTGTACAAGTACGCATTATTAGAGATGAAAAAGACAGTATTATTCCCGTCAAATTGTCAAGAAAAGAGTTATTAAATTATGAATTCAACGGTATCGAATTTGAAGACCTAGATAGCGCTGAAAAAAAAGAATTCAACCTTAAAGAAGGGGTTAAAATCAAATCGATTTCCAATTCGGAATACGCTGAATATGCAGACATGTTAAATGGAGCTATTATTTTGAGTATCGATGGGCAAAAAATAAAAGACATGGAAGCGGTTTCGAGTTATTTGGCTAAAAAGGAAAACCAAAAAGCACGTTACCAAATTATCACAAAAAGCGGACAAATGTATAGCATCATCATGTAGTTGTTAATTCAAAAAAACACCAAAACCAGTCTACAAAAAAAAGACTGGTTTTTTTATGAAAAAAATTTTACGAAAACGTTTGAAATCTATACTTTTGCACTCGTAAACACACAATTACTACTTTCATGAACCAAACAACTTTGTACGAAAAAGAAATTGCTTTTCAGGCAGACAGAAGAAAAGCGGGTGTCGAATTTATTAAAATCATCAGTGACTTATGGTTTGACAAATCGATCGAATTGGTATTGTTCCGCAATCAACTGATCGATAAAAACGTCAGCGAAATCATCAACTTACATGAATATGCTGTTGCATTTGTTGGCAAACCAATTAATGTATTTGATTCGGTTGAAATTGCTAATGCTATTGCTGATTTAGATTTACCCCCTTCAAGAATTGACATTGGAAAATTAACGTATGAATACCATTTAGAAGACAACAAATACCACGATGCGAAAGCGTTTGTTATCGACAAATTGAAAAAAGCCAAAAATTTTCAAGAAATCAAACCAAAGGATGTGGTTTTGTATGGATTTGGTCGAATTGGTCGATTGTTAGCCCGTGAAATGATGTCTAAAATTGGAAAAGGACAACAATTACGTCTACGAGCTATTGTTACAAGGGATAAAAATGATGCCATTTTATTGGAGAAAAGAGCATCTTTATTACGATATGATTCGGTACATGGCGATTTTCAAGGTTCGGTAATTGCAGATCCCGAAAACAATGCCCTACTAATTAATGGCACAACAGTGCATATTATTACGGCAAATTCACCCGAAGAAATTGATTATACTGCGTATGGCATTGAAGATGCATTAATCATTGACAACACGGGTGCTTTTACAACGGAAGAAGCTTTAAAAAGACATTTGACATCAAAAGGTGCAGATAAAGTGCTATTAACAGCTCCTGGAAAAGGAGTTCCGAATATTGTATATGGTGTAAATCATGAAGCATACAATCCAGATGACGTTTCGATTTTCTCGGCTGCTTCATGTACGACAAATGCTATTACACCTGTATTAAAAGCAGTAGAGGACACATTGGGAGTGGTTAAAGGGCATTTAGAAACCATTCATGCCTATACGAACGACCAAAATTTAGTAGACAATATGCACAAAAAATACCGTCGTGGTCGTGCAGCCGCTTTAAATATGGTCATTACGGAAACCGGTGCTGGAAGTGCTGTAGCGAAGGCCTTACCTAGCTTAGCAGGAAAATTGACTTCCAATGCTATTCGCGTACCAGTCCCTAATGGTTCATTGGTCGTGTTAAACTTAGAAGTTGGTAAAAAGACCAGCATTGCTGCTATAAATAACATCATGAAAAAATATGCCTTGGAAGGCGAATTAGTAGAGCAAATAAAATATTCTTTGAATAACGAGTTGGTTTCTTCTGATATTGTTGGCACCTCGGCACCCGCTATATTTGATAGCAATGCTACAATTGTTTCTGGAGATGGAAAAAACATAGTACTCTACGTTTGGTATGACAACGAATATGGGTACAGCCATCAAGTCATTCGCTTAGCAAAATATGTTGCCAAAGTAAGACGCTACACGTATTATTAATACATAAAAAAGCCAGAATTAATTTCTGGCTTTTTTAAAATTATTTTTTCTGAGTCAGGTAATATATTGGAATTCCCGTGAGCATGATTAACACACCCCAACCACACGTAGCAAACTTAGTCAATAATAAAGAAACACTCAAGGCCAATGCAATAACAATATAAAGCATTGGTAAAAAAGGATAGCCAAAAGCTTTATAAGGACGATCGGCATAGGGACGTTTTTTACGTAAAATAAAAATTCCATATATCGTAAGGATATAAAATATCAAAACGATAATTACAACGAAATCCAGAAGATCACCATATTTTCCTGTTAAACATAAAACAGAAGCCCAAAAACATTGAGCCCATAATGCCCAAGAAGGAACGCTAGCTTCGTTTAAATTGGCAGCCTTCCTAAAGAACAAACCGTCTTTTGCCATGGTATAATACACACGAGCACCTGCCATAATTAAACCATTATTACAAGCAAAAGTTGAAATCATGATCATTATTGCAATGAGTGTAGTTCCAATAGCACCAAAAATATTTTGAGCAGCAACAACCGCTACACGATCAGAAGGAGCTGTAGCAATATCTTGTAAAGGTACTACGGCAAGATACATTACATTTGCCAACACATAGATCAAGGAAACGATAAAGGTGCCTAAAAACAAACTTAACCCTACATTTCGCTGCGGATTTTTTATTTCACCCGCAATAAAAGTAACTCCATTCCATGCATCACTGGAAAATACTGATCCCACCATCGCCGCAGAAACTGCTGAAATTATTGTGGTTCCAGCAATTGCTGACCAAATACCTGTGTCTTTGTCTAAAGATTGTAAATCAAATGCGTTTTCCCAATTGGCATTCCAAATTTCGGCTTTAGCTCCATAGGTAAATCCAAACACAATTAAACCAATCAATGATAGTATTTTAATTATAGTCAACACGGTTTGTAGTAACTTACTATCTTTAACCCCTCTACTATTCAAATACGTAAGAAAAACAATCGTAATTATCGAAACGATTTGAGCCGCATTGATATCCACAATACCCAATTCCAAAAGAATATTTTCATCACTTAAAGGGGCGTATAAATACGATGCAAATTTTGAAAAAGCCACACCCACGGCTGCAATAGTTCCGGTTTGAATCACTGCAAAGAAACTCCAACCGTATAAAAAAGCGATTAATTTATTATAGGCTTCTTTTAAATATACATATTGCCCCCCTGCTTTTGGAAACATGGCGCTCAGTTCGCCATAACTAACGGCGGCCACTATTGTAATCACACTTGTAAGCAACCAAATAGCAATCAGCCAACCGGCAGAACCTACCTGACGAACAATATCGGCACTTACAATAAATATTCCCGAACCAATCATAGAACCAACTACCAGCATGGTTCCGTCCAACAAGCCTAATTCCTTTTTAAATTCCTTTTCGCTATTTTCCATAGTTTATTTATAGTTTGTATAAAGATAAAAAAAGAATTGAAACAAAAAAACTCCCACTAAAGTGGGAGTTTTTATTAAATGATTCAGTATTTATCTCACCAATAATTTATGTGGTGGGGCAAACTTTGTTAAGTTAATTCCTTCTACAGCTTTTTTATATTCTTCAATAGATGGTGTTCTACCCAAAACAGTAGATAATACTACAACAGGAGTAGATGATAATAAAGATTCTCCTTTTTTCTCAGCAGAATCTTCAACTACCCTTCCTTGGAACAAACGAGTAGAAGTTGCCATAACGGTATCTCCTTTAGAAGCTTTCTCTTGGTTAC
>NZ_JBILKB010000117.1:0-4297 GCF_044376915.1 Flavobacterium sp. | reverse complement strand
CAGATTGCTGGAACATTATTTAAAGACCGAATTTGACAAAGTAAAATTAGAATTGGATTTTGAATATGCAATCTATGATTGCAGTTCGGAGTCAATGGTGTATGGAAATTACATTTCTATTGATGGCAAACCCTCAAAAATGTGTGCCGAATGTTTCCCAAAAAACACTGATTTAACCTATTATTTTGCCATTCGATTTCCCCATTTACAAAAAAGTTATTTTACGAGTTTAAGTCAGTATTGGGTTTTTACAGGGGTGTTGTTTTTAGTCTTGATTATTTATGTGTATTCGGTTTTCCTGATGTTACAACAAAAACGGTATACCGAATTACAAAAAGACTTTATCAACAACATGACGCATGAATTTAAAACACCTTTAGCGTCTATTTTAATTGCAGCGAATTATGCCAATTCCCAAAATGAAATTTTAAGCCATCCAAAGCTTTCAAAATACATGCAAATCATCATCAATCAAAGCAATAAATTGAACCAACATATAGAGAAAATTTTATATGTTGCTAAAACGGACAGCAATCAAATAGCCCTTGAAAAAACCAAGGTGGACGTGCAGTCCTTATTAGAGTTGGTGAAGGAAAACATCCAATTAAAACACGCTAAGGAGATTCAGATTAGGATAGCAATTGAAAAACCTTTCACGTTACTAGCCGATGAATTTCATTGTTACAATTTGATTTATAACTTGATTGACAATGCAGTAAAATACACTGAAAGTTCGGCTTCCATTGAAATTAATGCCAAAGAAACGGCTAAAGGATTGCTCATCGAATTTATCGATCACGGCATAGGCATTCCCGAAAAAGATTTGCCTTTTGTTTTTGACAAATTTTATCGCGTAGCCCGACAAGACAATAAAGATATTGAAGGATTTGGTATCGGACTGTCTTATGTAAAACGCGTTTGTGAATGGCACAAATGGAATATTGGAGTTAAAAATAATGAAGAGCAAGGCATCACCGTTTCGGTAGAAATAAACAAAAATGATTATGAGTAAAAAGCGCATTTTATATGTAGAAGACGACGAAACGTTGGCGTTTTTAACAACCGATAATTTAGAACAGCATTTCGAAGTATTGCACTGCAATAATGGGAAAGAAGCCTTTCATTTATTTTGTAATGAAGTTTTTGATTTGTGTGTCTTAGACATCATGTTGCCCGATATGGACGGTTTTGAAATGGCGACAGAAATTAGAAAACGCAATCAAGAAATTCCGATTATCTTTTTATCGGCAAAAACCTTAAAAGAAGACCGCATCAAAGGCTTGAAGTTAGGAGCCGATGATTATTTAGTTAAGCCTTATTCTATTGAAGAGCTTATTTTAAAAATCGAAATATTTTTACACCGCAGCCAAAAATCAGTAGAAAACACGATTCAAAAACAGTATACTTTTGGCTCTTTTCAGTTTGAGCCCGAAAATTATTCTTTGAAATCCGATAAACAAAGTGTTACACTTACCGAACGGGAAGCATCTTTATTGAAAATGTTTCTAGACAATCCGAATACCGTTTTGAAACGCGAAAAAATCTTGTTGGAATTGTGGGGAAGTGATGATTATTTTTTAGGCAGAAGTTTGGATGTCTTTATTTCTAGATTGCGTAAAATCATAAAAGAAGAAACCCACGTTCGCATTGAAAATATTCCGCGCGTGGGCTTTAAATTGGTGGTTGAATAACCGCAATTATTCAAAACTCATCACATAGACTTCTAAGGCTTTTCGTTCTTCAGTCGACATCGCTTTGGTAATCGCAAAATTAGTTTTCATAATTTCATATTGTGACGGATCAACAAGTGGTTCCCCTTCCTCGTTAATAAAAGCGGCTATACTTGCCTCTTTTTCACGATAGATTTTAGCAATCTCTTGAATCGAAGGCCCTACTACTTTTATATCGGCTTTATGACAACTTGCACACATTCCCTTTCCTTCAAAAAGTTCTCGTCCTAATTCTTTAGGTGTTTGCTTCGTTGAAATTTCTGTTTGATCCACAGGGATTTGATTTGCTGCTTTTTCGTTACAACTAATCATCGTTAGGGTAACGACAATTATAAGCAAGAGTTGGGGATACACTTTCATAATCCTACTATTACTTATTTAACAAAACCGCAGCTTCTTTCGCAAAATAAGTCGAAATCAAATTGGCACCAGCGCGTTTGATACACATCAATTGTTCCATCATAATTTTATCGTGGTCGAGCCAACCTCTTTCGGCGGCAGCTTTAATCATGGCATATTCACCCGAAACGTGAAAAACAGTTACGGGAACATTCACAGCATTTTTCACTTCGCGAACGATATCTAAATAGGCAATTCCTGGCTTTACCATGACCATATCGGCTCCTTCTTCAACGTCCCAAAGTGCTTCTTTAACGGCTTCGATGCGGTTGGCATAATCCATTTGGTAGGTTTTTTTGTCCTTCGGAACGGCAACATCGGCTTCTCTTGGCGCACTGTCCAAGGCATCTCGAAACGGCCCATAAAAGGCCGACGCATATTTCGCCGAATAACTCATAATGCCTACATTTTCAAATCCTGCAGCATCCAAACCTTGGCGCAAACGCAAAACGCGTCCGTCCATCATGTCGCTTGGTGCTACAAAATCGGCACCCGCATGTGCGTGAGAAACGGCCATTTTTACTAAAGCGTCGTTAGTAACATCATTTGCTACATCGCCGTTTTCAATAATTCCGTCGTGACCATAAATAGAATAGGGATCCAAAGCCACATCGGGCATCACAATCATTTCAGGACAAGCTGTTTTGATAGCTCGAATGGCTTGTTGCATCAATCCGTTTGGATTCCACGCTTCTTTCCCGGTATTGTCTTTTAAATCTTCGCTTACTTTTACGTAAATATTCACGGCACGAATGCCTAAATCGAATAATTCTTTAACTTCTTTTACGGTTAAATCTATCGAACGACGATAAATTCCTGGCATCGATGGAATTTCGACTTGCACATTTTCTCCTTCTGCAATAAACATCGGAAACATAAAATCGCTTGGACTTAACGTAGTTTCGCGAACTAAACTTCTTAAAGATTCGTTTATTCTTAAACGACGGCCTCTTTGTAATGGGAACATAGTAATTGATAATTTATAATTGATAAAGGATAATTAAATCCAATCCACAGGTTTTTCTAATACTTGAATTAATTTTTCTTCTTCGCTTTCCGCCACCGGATGATGGTCATAATGCCATTGTACGTGAGGTGGTAAAGACATTAAAATACTTTCGATTCGGCCATTGGTTTTTAAACCAAACAACGTGCCTTTGTCGTGCACCAAATTGAATTCGACATAACGACCACGGCGGATTTCTTGCCAAGTTCTTTGTTCTGTTGTAAAAGGCAAGTCTTTTCTTTTTGCTACGATGGGTAAATAGGCTTCAAGGAATGAATTCCCAACTTCGGTTACAAAATTGAACCAATCTTCCATTTTCATGGTTTCGGTTTCTTTGCAATAATCGAAAAATAAACCTCCAACTCCTCGCGCTTCATTTCTATGTGCGTTCCAAAAGTAGTCGTCACATTGTTTTTTGTATTTCGGATAAAAATCAGGATTATGTTTATCACAAGCTGTTTTACACGTTTGATGAAAATGAATTGCATCTTCTTCAAACAAATAATAAGGTGTCAAATCTTGTCCGCCACCAAACCAACTGTTAATTACATTACCATTATCGTCGTACATTTCGAAATACCGCCAATTTGCATGAACAGTTGGCGTCATAGGGTTTTTCGGATGAATGACTAAACTCAATCCGCAAGCAAAAAAATCAGCTTCGCCTACGTTAAACATTTTTTGCATAGCTTCGGGTAATTTCCCGTGAACCGCTGAAATGTTTACACCACCTTTTTCAAAAACAGCACCATTTTCAATTACGCGTGTTCTTCCTCCACCGCCTTCGGGTCTGTCCCAAATATCTTCACGAAATTTAGCTTTTCCGTCGATGTCTTCTAATCCTTTACAGATTTGATCTTGAAGGTTTTGTATGTATTGGTAGAATTTGTCTTTCATTTAAATAGCTTTTAGCTATGCATTCAGCCGCTTCACGACTATTGTGCGTAGTTCTTGTTATTTTTTCTTACAATATATCTTACTGTCTTTATATTTAAATCCAACACTTGAATATAAATTTATTGCAGCCAATCTATGATCTTCAGTAAAAAGTAGTATTTCAGAAAGTTCTTTTTCTTCACCTACTTGAACTAATAAATTAATTAGTTTTCTTCCTACTCCTTTTCCGCGAGAAGTGGAGTCTACAACTACATCTTCAATCCAA